>JAZFQW010000086.1:0-4633 GCA_036445335.1 Alphaproteobacteria bacterium
CACCCTGACCGGAGGATGCTAAAGTGTCGCCGCTGCGGCCAGGGCGGCGAGTGCGCGACGCTCGGCACGGCCCCGTTGGACCAGCGTTACGGGATGGTGGGCATGGATTACGAAGAGAAGTTCCGCGCGGCGATTGCGGGCTTGCGGTCGGAGGGCCGGTATCGTGTGTTCGCCGATCTGGAGCGCCAGGCGGGGTCGTTTCCGCGCGCGCGTCACCACGGTGCGGGCGGCGGCGCGCCGGGCGAGGTGACGGTGTGGTGCTCGAACGACTATCTGGGGATGGGCCAGCATCCCGACGTTCTGGCCGCGATGACGGCGGCGGTCCGCGCGTACGGTGCCGGGGCGGGCGGCACGCGGAACATCTCGGGCACCAACCACATGCATGTGGAGCTGGAGCGCGAGCTGGCGGATCTGCATGGCCGCGAGGCGGCGCTGCTGTTCACCTCGGGCTACATCTCCAACGAGGCGGCGCTGTCGACGCTGGCGCGCTTGGTGCCGGGCTGCGTGGTGTTTTCCGACGCGCTGAACCACGCCTCGATGATCGCCGGGATCCGCCATTCCGGCGCGGACAAGCACATCTTCCGGCACAACGACGTGGCCGACCTGGAGCGGCTGCTGGGGCGCTATCCGGCGGGGCGTGCGAAGCTGGTGGCGTTCGAGAGCGTGTATTCGATGGACGGCGACATCGCGCCGGTGGCGGAGATCTGCGACGCGGCGGAGCGCCACGGGGCGATGACCTATCTCGACGAGGTGCACGCGGTGGGGATGTACGGCCGGCACGGCGGCGGGGTGGCGGAGCGCGACGGCGTGATGGACCGGCCGACGGTGATCGAGGGGACGCTGGCGAAGGCGTTCGGGGTGATGGGCGGGTACATCGCGGCGTCGGCGGCGCTGGTCGACGTGGTGCGCAGCTTCGCGCCGGGCTTCATCTTCACCACCGCGCTGCCGCCGGCGATCGCGGCGGCGGCGCTGGCGAGCGTGCGCCACCTGAAGGCGAGCGGGGCGGAGCGGGCGCGCCACCAGGAGCGGGCGGCGAAGCTGAAGGCGCTGCTGGCCGACGCCGGGCTGCCGGTGATGCCGTCGGCAAGCCACATCGTGCCGGTGATGGTCGGCGACCCGCGGCTGTGCAAGCAGGCGTCGGACGCGCTGCTGGAGCGCCACCGCATCTATGTCCAGCCGATCAACTACCCGACCGTGCCGCGCGGCACCGAGCGGCTTAGGCTGACCCCGTCGCCGCTGCACGACGACCGGCAGATGGACCGCCTGGTCGACGCCCTGAAGGACGTCTGGAGCCGCCTCGACATCCAGGCCGCCGCCTAGCCTGCATCTCTCACACTGGCCGCTGGACGGCGGCTGCCGCCATCCTATAGTGGCGGTCGACGACGCACGAGCGATCGGCGAACCCGGCCACCATGACCCGCGACCAGACGCTTCTTCCCAAGCAGGTGCTGCGGTTGTGCGCCCTGGGCACGGTGCTTCAGCGCGGCCCCCTGCCGTACGCCGATCTGGCCGAGACGGTCCGCGATTTCACCGCCCATCTGATCGGCCCGTCGCTCGACATGATGGGCAGTTCGCTGGAGCTGCTGCGGTACGACGGGCTGATCGCGCCGGTCGACGGCGACACCGACGACGACGGCACGGCGCTGGAGATCACCGATGCCGGGCGGACCGAGTTCCGCGCGCTGATGGCGACCAGCCTGCCGACCCCGGCCAGCGAGCTGTCCAAGCTGGTCGTCGCGCTGAAGGTCCGCTTCCTGCACCTGCTGCCGGCGACCGCAGGGCGCGCCGAAATCGCCGGCGTGATCGAGCGGTACGAGCGCGAGATCGGCCGGCTGGCCGACCTGCGGCAGCGCCAGGCCGGCGAGCCCGGCAACTTCGACGCCTGGCTGCAGCACGACATCGACCAGAACCGCCGCCGCTTGGACTGGTTCCGCGACCTGCTGTCGCGGCTGTGAACGGGCCCAGCCGTCACACCAGGTGCTGGCCGCCGGTGACGAAGATTTCGGTGCCGGTGACGTAGGCGCTGTCGCCGTTGCACAGATAGAAGATCACCGAGGCGACGTCGGCCGGCTGGCCGAGCCGGTGCATCGGGATCCGCGGGATCAGCGCGTCGGTCTCCGGCGACAGCATGGCGGTCTCGATCTCGCCCGGCGCGACGGCGTTGACCCGCACGCCCAGCTCCGCGAACTCAACCGCCATCTCGCGGGTCAGAGACGCCAGCGCCGCCTTCGACGTGGAATAGGCCGACCCGGCGAACGGGTGCACCGCGTGGCCCGCGATCGAGGTGATGTTGACGATCGCCCCCGGTCCCTTGGCCAGCGCCGCTGCGAAGCCGCGGGCCAGGATGATCGGCGCGAAGAAATTGAGCTCGAACACCAGGCGCCAGTCGGCGACCTCGCCGTTGAGGCAGCCCAGCCGCTCCTTGTACGGCGTCTTCGGCGACATGCCGGCGTTGTTGACCAGCGCGTTCAGCGGCCCGCCGCCCAGCGCCACGTTGGCCAGCCGGACGAACTCCGCCCGGCTGTCGGCGTCGGCCAGGTCGGCGGTGATGTGGTGGGTCCAGTTCGGATCGCGCTGGCACTCCGCCGGCACCTCCTCGCGGCTGACGGTGATGATCCGCCAGCCGGCCTCGCTGAACCGCTTCACCGTGGCGTGGCCGATCCCCCGGCTGGCGCCGGTCAGGATCAGCGTGGGCATGTCGTCGGTCATGGCCGGACCGTATGCCAGCGCGCGCGCCGATGCCAGTCCCGCCGCCCTCGCTACCGCACCCGCACCACGCGGAAGGTGCGGGCGACGCCGTCGTGTTCGGTGATGGTGACGTATTCGCCTTCGACCATGCGGTGGCGGTCGAACTTGAAGATCGGCTCGTCCTCGCGCGGCCAGAGCCGGCGCACGGTGCATTTCTTGCGGTTCGCGCGCCATTCCGCGTCGTCGAAGTGGCCGTCGGCGGTCAGCGGCGCGATGAATTCGTAGCCGCGGTTGGCGCTGCCTTGCGGAAATTCCGGGGTGCGCGCCAGCTCAAGACGGCGCTTTCTCAGCGACATGGCGGTTCCCCTTTCGTCTGCTTGGTCCCTATCCGCGACCGGCCGTTCTGCCGGCCGCCGCGACAGGCGCGGGGGCTCACGCGACCTACTCTTCGGTCAGACCGCACAAATCGATGCAGTCCTGAATCGTCAACATCGGTCCATCCTCCCCTCCCGCGCGCACCACCGGCGCATCTGGTCCGACGGGTTGCCGTCGGCGGAAAGTCAGTGCGACATCAGGATCGGAATGCCGGCCTGGGCAAGCACGAAGCGGGTGACTCCACCCAGGATCAGCTCGCGCAGCCGGCTGTGGCTGTAGCCGCCCATCACCATGAGGTCGGCGCCCAGGTCGGACGCGGCGGCCAACAGCACGCCGCCGACCGGGTCGCCGCCCGGATCGAGCCGCCGCGGCGTCGCCAGGATGCCGTGCCAGGCGAGATAGTCCGCCAGCGGCCCGGCGACCGACGGATCGGTCTTGCGCGTGGCGGCGGTCAGGATGTGCACGTCGGTCGCCCTGTGCAGCAGCGGCAGGGCGCCGGCCACCGCGCGCGCCACTTCCACGCTGCCATTCCATGCGATGGCCACGGCCCGGCCGATCTCCCGCGGCGGCGTGGCGGGCGCCAGCAGCAGCGGCCGGCCGCCGCGGAACAGCGCGGACTCCAGCGTCACGGTCAGTTGCGCGTCGCTGGATCCCGCCGGTTCGTTGCCCAGCACCAGGAGGTCCGAAAGCTGGCTGGCGCGGGTCACCACCTCGTCCTCGCGGCCGTCGGCGACGCGCCACGCCGCGGTCACGGTGCCGGGTCCCGGCGGTACGTCGTGCTTGGACACGCCGAACCCGTGCACCGCCGCCTCGAAGGCGCGCCGCGCATCGGACTCGCGGCGCTCCCACTCCTGGGCCGCCGACTCCATGAGCTGTTCGACCATCGTGGCCGAAACGCCCTCGCCGACCATCGGGACGGCATCGCTGGGCGGGCGCCGGGCGAACAGCACGTCGACGTGGGCATCGAAGTCGTGGGCGATCAGGAACGCGGTGGCCAGCGTCACAGTGTCGTGATCCGACCCCGAGACCGGCGCTAGAATGATCTTAATGGTCATCGGAAACTCCCCGGATGGTTCGGTCCGCAAGCACACATTCCGCTTGCCGGAATGTAACCCGGGGGCGCCGCGGCCCATTGACTTGCGTCAAAGGCGCGAGCGCCCCCGGGTAGCAGCTTTCCAGGAGTCCGCTTCCTTGGAAATGGCGATAGTCAGCGCCAATTTCAAGTGGGCAAGGGTCGCGTCCGGCGGACCCGACGCATTGACCAGCGGCCATCCGTCCAGCGCCGGCGATTGTTCCGACAGCTCAAATAATCCGATCAGGCTAGACGTGTATTCTCAGGAACGAGCTATCCGGCAGCTTGCGCCGGTTCTCTCGCCCAGAGGCCTGAACCGGCGAGCCAACAGGGCGTTCCACGCGCGCTAGACGGGAACCCCGTCGCGAAACAACGGTCGAAACTGCGGAGGAATTCGCTCTCGTTCCCCAGCCGGTACGAGCACCGCATGCCCTCTCTGCGGACCGAAGTTGTATGCGTCCCGAAACCAGGGGCGACTGTAGACGAGATAGAGCAGAG
>JAZFQW010000087.1:0-3078 GCA_036445335.1 Alphaproteobacteria bacterium
CCATGAAAACGCCCATCGCGGTCGCCGGCGAGGGGTCGCCGCTGCCGCCTTGGTCGGCCGCCAGCCCGCCGACGTGCTGGGTGACGGCGCGGATCTCCGTCATGTCCTCGACCGAGGTGCCGACATCCTCGGCGATCACGTAACGGCCCTTCAGTTTGTCCACCGCGCGGCCCATCGCCCGCATCAGCTCCGGCGTCTTCTCGGTGCGCGCGTCGCCGATGATCACCGACTTGCCGCCGCCCAGCGGCAAGTCGGTGATCGCCGCCTTGTACGTCATGCCTCGCGACAGCCGCAGGGCGTCGCGGATCGCCTCGGTCTCGCTGGCGTAATCCCACATGCGGCAGCCGCCGATGGCCGGGCCGCGGCTGGTGTCGTGAATCGCGATGATCGCGTGCAGGCCGGTTGCCGCGTCGGCCGCAAAGACCACCTGTTCGTGCTCGTCGAAATCCGGGACGGTGAAGACTGACATCGAAACCCTCGGCATGTTGCGCTGCAACTAGAAAATGTGCTGCGATAGACTTGATAATGACCTCCATAATATTAATGTCTATTTAATGAAGGTCAACGCGCTTCGCAAAGACAATAAAAATAGCACCGATATTTCGAGGTTGAATACTTATGTGTATTTAAGGCGCCTGGAGACCACCGAGTGCGAAATAAAATTACTCGAGCGACGCGACCCGCAGGGCGGCGCTGTCCCGCCGACAGGGTGCGTCACGCCGCTTGCCCGATGCGGCGGCATCGCGCCGCGCGGCTTTTCTGCCCTGTCGCGGCGCGACAGCTCCGCGCAGACCGTGGCCAGTATGAGATGTGCGGGCTAGGCGACTTGATCATCGGCGCCTTGGGTGATAGCGAAGGTTCAAAACCACAACAATTCAGGAGGGTGCCATGGCGCGGCCGATCATCATCGATACCGATCCGGGACAGGACGATGCCGTGGCGATTCTGCTGGCGCTGGCGTCGCCGGAACTCGACGTGCTGGGCATCACCGCGGTCGCCGGCAACGTGCCGCTGCGGCTGACCCAGGAGAACGCCCGCAAGGTGTGCGAACTGGCCGGCCGGCCCGAGATGAAGGTCTTCGCCGGCTGCGCGCGGCCGCTGGTGCGGCCGCTGATCACGGCGGAAGAGGTGCACGGTGCGACCGGGCTGGACGGCCCCGACCTGCCGGCCCCGACGACGGCGCTGCAGTCGCAGCACGCGGTCGACTGGATGGTCGACACCCTGATGGCGGCGCCGGACGGCGAGATCACGCTGTGCACACTGGGCCCCCTGACCAACGTCGCGGCGGCGCTGGTCAAGGAGCCGCGCATCGTGCCGAAGGTGCGCGAGCTGGTGCTGATGGGCGGCGGCTTCTTCGAGGGCGGCAACGCCAGCCCGGTCGCGGAGTTCAACATCCTGGTCGACCCCCACGCCGCCCACGTCGTGTTCGGCAGCGGCATCAAGCTGACCATGCATTCGCTCGACGTCACCCACAAGGCGCTGATGACCAACGAATGGATCGACCAGGTGCGGGCCCTGGGTACGCCGGTCGGGACCGCGACGGCTGCGATGCTGTCGTTCTATGAGCGCTTCGACATGGAGAAATACGGCGAGGCCGGCGGGCCGCTGCACGACCCGTGTGTGATCGCCTTCGTGCTGCAGCCCGAGCTGTTCGGCGGCAGGCATTGCAACGTGCGGATCGAGACCGCCTCGGACATCACCATGGGCATGACCGTGGTCGACTGGTGGGGCGTGACCGGGCTGGAGAAGAACTGCACTGCGATCAACGAGATCGACACCGCCGGCTTCTACGCCCTGATCCTGGAACGCCTGGCCCGGTACTGATACCGGTTCCGGACATCACCGAGGCCGGCCGGACGACGCCAGTGGC
Source organism: Alphaproteobacteria bacterium (assembly GCA_036445335.1). Classification (GTDB taxonomy): domain Bacteria; phylum Pseudomonadota; class Alphaproteobacteria; order DSM-16000; family Inquilinaceae; genus JAZFQW01. The sequence continues at coordinate 1,871 of JAZFQW010000087.1, forward strand.
GCCGGTCCGATGGACGGTTGCCGACTACAGCCCCAGCGCCTCCTCCGCCGGGATGTGGGGCTTGCCGACCGCCTCGGCGACCTCGCGGTGGGTGATGCGGCCGGCGTGGACGTTGAGGCCGGCGCGCAGATGCAGATCCTCGTAGAGTGCCCGGCGGTAGCCCTTGTCGGCGAGGTCGAGCACGAAGGGCAGGGTGGCGTTGTTAAGCGCCACCGTGGAAGTGCGCGCCACCGCGCCCGGCATGTTGGCGACGCAGTAATGCACCACGTCGTCGACGGTATAGGTCGGCTCGGCGTGGGTGGTCGGCCGCGAGGTCTCGAAGCAGCCGCCCTGGTCGATGGCGACGTCGACCATCACCGCGCCCGGCCGCATCGCCGCCACCATCGCGGCGGTGACTAGCTTCGGCGCCGCCGCGCCGGGCACCAGCACTGCGCCGACCACCAGATCGGCGCCGGCCACGTGTTCCTCGATGGCGTCGACCGTTGAATAGATGGTGTTCAGAGTCGGGCCGAACTGCATGTCCAGCTCTTGCAGCCGCTGCAACGACTTGTCGATGACCGTGACGTGCGCCTCCAGACCCATCGCCATGCGCGCCGCGTTGGTGCCGACGACGCCGCCGCCCAGGATCACCACGCGCGCCGCCGCCACGCCCGGCACGCCGCCCAGCAGCATGCCGCGCCCGCCCTGCGCCTTCTCCAGGCAGTGGGCGCCGGCCTGGATCGACAATCGGCCCGCGACCTCGCTCATCGGCGCCAGCAGCGGCAGGCCGCCGCGGGCGTCGGTGACCGTCTCGTAAGCGATCGCCACCGCGCCGGACGCCATCAGCAGCTCGGTCTGGCGCGGATCCGGCGCCAGGTGCAGATAGGTGAACAGCACTTGGTCCTCGCGCAGCCTCTCGCATTCGACGGGCTGCGGCTCCTTGACCTTGACGATCATGTCGGCGCCGGCGAACACCGCCTCGGCGGACTCGACGATCTCGGCACCGGCGGCGCGGTAGGCGTCGTCGGTGAAGTCGATGCCGGCGCCCGCGCCGGTCTCGACGATCACCCGATGGCCGCGATGGGTGATCTCGCGCACCGACCCGGGCGCCAGGCCGACGCGAAACTCCAGCGTCTTGATCTCCTTGGGAACGCCGACGAGCATGTTGCCTCCAGCTTATACCAAGGATCGCTGATAATGACCCATTTGATGGCCGATGGGTGCTCCGT
>JAZFQW010000088.1:0-7199 GCA_036445335.1 Alphaproteobacteria bacterium
GGATGAGCGTCCCGACAGAGTGGGACACGACCCGCACGGCACGGGCGCCAGCGCCCGCTCCAGACCGAATTCCGCCGACCATCGCCAACGTCCGAGAGCGGATTAGACCTGACCCATTGCGGACATCGAGCACGATGAGTTAGCTTCCGGAACGACGAGGTGCTCGCGCCGGATGGCCGAGCTTTGCAACACGTCCAGAGGAGGGAAAGATGAAAATGTTACCTCAAGTGTTGTTTTGGTTGGGAATTATTTCTGTCCCGCTAGCGTGGCTGCTGTGGTACTTCGGGCCAGATTTGGAAATCGTGAGGCCAGTCCTTAGCGGTATTGACGATCCAGCATTAAAAGCGGTCTTTCAAGAGGCTCATGCGGAGCGCTTGGGAATTTGGGTAGGTATTTGGCCAGTAACTCTTCTGGTATTGAGCTATATCATTGAAAAGAAAGTGCAGGAATAAAGGACAAATACGGCGGGGCATCTGGCTGTCGGCAGGGGTCGTGCGACGGTGATCTCCGTACGACCTATATTGGATCGTCTTTGGCCGTATCTAGCCCGCACGTCTCACACCGGCCACGGACTGCGCGGCGCTGTCGCGCCGACAGGGCAGGAACGCCGTGCAGACCGTGGCCAGTGTCAGACGTGCGGGCCAGCGCCGCGGCCGGTACCGCAGGGGTAACGGCATCGGCGGCGAGCTGCACATTGCCCGCATCGATCGTGATGGCATCAGCGTCCGTACCGCCTGTCGGCTGACCAATTCAATCCGGATTCGGACTAATTTCATCCGGTGTGCCTCCACGTCCGGACGCAGCAGACTCCCCCGGTGTACGGCGAAAAATGACCCAAAGCTGCAATTCGTGAAGCGATGGGTGGTCGGCAGTCAACGCAAATAGCGGCCATTCAAGATGAGCTATGCACGCGTAACGCTGGCAGCAAAGCAGCCTCGTTTGGCGTTGTGCAGATGCAGGTAGTCGACCTCGGCGTTCTCGAACAAGCTCGGAATGGCCGCTGCCAGCTTTTGTCCTTCAACAATCTCCGCCGCAACCATTTCGTGGTGGCGATCGAATGCACGGACAGAGATCAGCCGGCTCTCTAGAACCTCGGGTACTTCGCCCATTCTCGGAAATGCCTGCTTTGCGCCGTCCCTTACAAAGATCGCATGTGCTGAGCGGTAGGGCGTTTCGTTGGGTTGGTGTTCATAATTCACCAGGATCACCGTCTCTCCGATCTCGGCTTCGGCGAGACTGACGCGACACGGATATCCGGATTTGGCGTCCACGACGACTCGCCGCGCGGACCATGTCGCCAACTCGGCATCAGATGGCGAAAAAAGATGGCTAAATAGCGAGTCGGGAAGAGCGTGTATCTGAAATGGCATTGCGTATCCCTCGTTCGGGACCGTGTCTTACTGCAGGCCAGGCGGCTCCTCCACCCGTTTCTTGCTGTCAAAAGCAATGTCCTCTTTGGGCCGACTTCGGCAATTCGTGGCATTCTGATCAGAGCGCCGTTTCTGTTAACGGTTGTCGGACGCCTGCCGAACACGCGGCGGTGCGGTATGTGCGACGGTCGGCAGGCGCCTGACAGGACCGATTGCACTGGTCTTGGCTGTTTGAGCGCCGGCCGCGGCGACCCCGGCTTAACCATTCCTTTCCCTTATCCGCCTAACACGGTCGGTCCCCCCTGTCGCGCGATACGGCGAGGGATATGGCGCCGAGTGACCTAGCGAGTTTCCTGGCCGGCGAGCCGCCGGGACCGACCGATGCGACTGCCGGCGAGACCGCGGCGGCGGCGCCCGCGGCGCGGCCGGTAGTGGCCGGGCGGCCGGCGGCGCCCGTGGCACGGCCTGCGGCGTCGATGGCGGCCGACTCCGGCACGGTCGTGACCCTGCTGGACCGCTACGAGATCTTTCCCGACCAGCCGTTGCCGGAGTTCAGCCACGCTGGCGCGGGCGCCTTCGCCGCCCGGCCGCGCGATCGCGCGGCGGGCAACGTGTTTGCGTATGTCGGCCGGACCGGCCTGCCGGTGCGGGCCGAGATCCTCGGCGTCATGGGCGGCGCCGAACACGCCGGACTGATGGCGATCGTCGATCACGGCGTGGCGGAGTGGCCGGCGGATCGCGCCGAGCGCCGGATCTTCGTATGCGAGGCGCCCGCCGGCCGGCTGGTCGAGTCGCTGACGGCGGCACAGGCGCCGATGGGCGAGGACCAGGTCACCCGGACCTTCATCCGTCCGGTGGTCGCGGCGCTGCACGAACTGCAGGGCCGCCGCGTGTTCCACGGCGCGATCAACCCCGCCAACATCTTCCGGCGCGACGTGCAAGGCAACACGCCGATGCTGGGCGACTGCACGACCGTGCCGCCGGGCTTCATCCAGCCGGTCGCGTTCGAGACAGTCGAGCGCGGCATGACCGACGCCGCGGCGCGCGGTGAGGGTACGCCGGCCGACGATCTGTACGCCTTCGGCGTCTCCATCCTCCATCTCCTGCTCGGCCGCCAGCCGGCCGCCGAGACCGACGACCGGACGCTGCTGGCGGCGAAGATCGGCAAGGGCAGCTACGGCGCGCTGATCGGCAACACCCGGCTGTCGCTGACGACCATGGAGCCGGTGCGCGGCCTGCTGGTCGACGACCCCGACGACCGGTGGACGCTCGACGACCTCGAGCTCTGGCTGAGCGGCCGGCGGCTCAGCCCCAAACAGGCCAAACCGCCGCCCCGGGCGTCGCGGTCGATCGCCTTCGGCGGCACCGAACACTGGAACGCGCGGCTGCTGGCGACGGCCCTGGCCGCCGATCCGCAGGCCGCCAACACGATGATCGAGCGGGGCGACCTCGACGTCTGGCTGCGCCGCAGCCTGGGCGATGAAGAGATGGCCGACCGCGTCGTTGAGGCCAACAAGGCGCTGTTCGGATGGACCGGCCCGATGGAGGCGCGCCGCGTGTCACGCGTGGTGATGGCGCTCGACCCGCGTGCGCCGATCCGTTATGCCGGCAGATCGGTGATGCCCGACGGATTCGGCGGCGCGCTGGCCGAGGTGCTGGCGTCCGGCGGCGGCGCCCAGGTGCTGGCCGAGATGATCACCGGCCAGTTGCCGATGTTCTGGATCAGCGCGCAGCAGCGGCTGCGGCCCGAGTTCGTGTCGCTGGCCACGCGCCTCGACCAGTTGAGCGGATTCCTGCGCCGCCAGGAGCCGGGCTACGGCCTGGAACGCTGCCTGTACGAGCTCAACCCGTCGATGCCCTGCATCAGCCCGATCCTGAAGGGCGTGTATGTGGTCGACGTGGCTGGCCTGTTGGGGACCCTGGAGCGTGTCGCCGGCGATGCCGACCGCCCCGGCGAACCGATCGACCGCCACATTGCGGCGTTCCTGTTGTCGCGCAAGGGCGCCGTCGGCAGCCGGACAATCGAGGCGCTGGCCGTCGACGCGCCGGCCGAGCGACGCTGCGTCGCCTTCGTCGAATCCTTCGACGAGCTGCAGCGCAAGGCCCAGGCTCCGCCGTTGCCCAACCTGTGCCAGTGGGTGGCGTCGATGATCGGGCCGGCGTTCGAGCGGTACCACAGCCGCACGCTGCGCGACCGGCTGCGTGACGAGATCGGCCGGCTGGTGACGGATGGCCAGTTCGGGCCATTGCGCGGTCTGGTCGGCAGCGCCACGCTGATCCAGCGCGACGCCATCGCGTTCGATCGCGCGCGCCGGTTGCATGTCCACGCTGGCCGGGTCATCGCGCTGCGGCAAAGGGAGCTGGAGAACAAGGCGGTGATCGCCGGCGCCGTGGGCCGGCAGGCCGCGGCGATCATCGCCTGCCTGCTCGCCGCCTTGCTGCTGGCCGGAATCGTCGTCATGCAGGCGATCTGACCGGCGATGGCGACCCGCGGGACCAGCGCCGCCGCTGCGAAGCGGCAAGCCCCCGATGGTCGGCGACGGACGTCGCGGACCGCGATGTGGGTGATCATCTGCGCCGTGGCCGCGGGGTTCGTGGCGCCGCCGACGACCGTGCTGGTGCTGGCCGGCCTGGTGCCGACCCTGGTCGCCCTGATCGTCGACCGGACCGCCGAGCGCCATGCGGTCATCGCCGTCGGCACGTTGAACTTCGCCGGCGTCGCCCCGTCGGTAATCGCGCTGTGGCGCGACGGGCACACCATGGATGCGGCGCTGCGCCTGCTGATCGATCCGCTAAGCATGCTGGTCATGCTGGGGGCGGCGGCGATCGGCTGGGTGCTGTATCTCGGCGTCCCGTCGGTGCTGGCGGTGTTCCTGACCCACCGCAACGAGGCCGAGATCAGACGCATGGTGGCGCGGCGCGAAGATCTGGTCGCCGAGTGGGGTCCGGAGGTCGCCGCGAAGGATTAACCGGCAACTCTCACACCGGCCGCGCTAACCGTGGCCAGTGTGAGAAGTGCGGGCTAGGACCAACGAACGGTTCAGACTCCGCCACCTTGAGTTCGAGGGGGGCGAGCGGGGTCGCCGGCGGTCAGGTCGCCAGCCGCTCCTCGATGGCGGCATTGCGGATCGCCTTCTGCAGCTTCTCGAACGCGCGCACCTCGATCTGCCGCACCCGCTCGCGGCTGATGCCGTACTGCTGGCTCAGATCCTCCAGCGTGGTCGGGTTGTCGCGCAGCCGCCGCTCGTTGAGGATGTGGCGCTCGCGCTCGTTCAGGTGCTTCATCGCGTTGCGCAGCAGTTCGCGCCGCTTGCCCAGCTCCTCGGCATCGGCCAGCCGGATCTCCTGGCTCTCGCTCTCGTCGACCAGCCAGTCCTGCCATTCGCCCTCGCTGTCGGCGCGCAATGGCGCGTTGAGTGAATGGTCGGGGCTGGCGAGCCGCCGGTTCATGTTGATCACGTCCTGTTCCGGAACGTCGAGCTCCTGGGCGATCTTGGTCACCGTCTCGGGCGGCAGGTCGCCTTCCTCGATCGCCTGCAGCTGGCCCTTCAGCTTGCGCAGGTTGAAGAACAGCTTCTTCTGCGCCGCCGTGGTGCCCATCTTCACCAGCGACCAGCTGTGCAGGATATATTCCTGGATGGCCGCGCGGATCCACCACATCGCGTAGGTCGCCAGGCGGAAGCCGCGCTCGGGGTCGAACCGCTTGACCGCCTGCATGATGCCGACATTGCCCTCCGAGATCAGTTCGGACAGCGGCAGGCCATAACCGCGATAGCCCATGGCGATCTTGGCGACCAGCCGCAGGTGGCTGGTGACCAACTGGTGTGCGGAGTCCATGTCGCCGTGCTCGCGCCACGCCTTGGCCAGCATGTACTCCTGCTGCGCCTCCAGCATCGGAAACCGCCTGATTTCCTGGAGATAGCGAGCCAAGTTGTTCTCCGATCCGACGACCGGAACGCTCGGGGCACGCGCCATATCAGATACCCTTCGCCACTTCCGTGGCCACGAATTGCGGTCGCTTGGCCGTCACCGCGGGACCGGACACCAGCGGTCCGTCCTTCGAGGGGATTGGACCCTGATACCGCGGATCGCCATTATCGCATGGTATTTTCAAACTATTCCAACCTTTCAATTAACGCCATCATATCATTCGGTAAAATTGAGGCGAAATTGCAGCGCTCGGCGGTCCGCGGGTGAACGAAGCGCAGTTCGGCGGCGTGCAGCGCCTGGCGCGGAAACCGCCGCGACGCCTCGACGGCGGCGGTGTCGCCGAGCCGCCGGACGCCGTACAGCGGGTCGCCGACCACCGGGTGGCCGATCGACGCCAGATGCACGCGGATCTGGTGGGTCCGGCCGGTCTCCAGGGCGCATTCCACCATGCTGGCCAGCGGCCGCCCCACCGGCCCGAGCGCGCGGGTCACACGATAGCGCGTCCGCGCCGGCCTGCCGCCACGCTCAAGCACGGCCATCTTCTTGCGGTTGCGCGGGCCGCGGCCGATCGGCGCATCGATCGTGCCGCGGTCCGGCGCCGGCACCCCGTGCACCACCGCCAGATAGTTGCGCGACAGGGTGCGATCGGCGAACTGCGCCGCCAGTGCGGCGTGCGCGGCATCGGTCTTGGCGACGACTATCAATCCGCTGGTGTCCTTGTCCAGTCGGTGCACGATCCCCGGCCTGATCACCCCGCCGATCCCCGACAGGCTGTCGCCGCAATGGGCCAGCAGCGCGTTGACCAGCGTGTTGTCCGGGTTGCCCGCGGCCGGATGCACCACCAGGCCCGCCGGCTTGTCGATGACCAGAAGATCGTCATCCTCGTGGACGATGTTCAACGCGATGGCCTGGGCCACCAGTACCGCCGGACGAGGCTCGGGGATGATGATGTCGAAAATTTGGCCCGGTTTGACCCGGTGCGAGGGGTCCGTTATCGTCCGCCCGCCCGTGGCGATCAGGCCGGCCGCAAGCAGCCCCTGGATGCGCGAGCGCGACAGACCGTCGAGCCCGGCCGCCAGCACCTTGTCGAGCCGCGCCCCGGCCTCGGCCGCGCCGGCCTCGACGCGGCGCGTTGCCGCGCCGGGCGGTGCCACCCGTCGGTCAGGCGACCGGGAGCGAGTCATTGCGGGCCCTTAAGATCCTCGTCATCGTCATGGGCGTCCTCATCGTCGCCGGGTTCGCCGTGATCATAGTGGAAATGGGCCGGCGGCTGGCCGGACTCGGCGACTCGGGCCCGGCGGTTGCGTTCGAGACGGTGATCGGCCTGCCCGCCGGCGCGCGGATCGAGACCATCGCCGGCGCCGGCGAGCGGCTGGCAGTGCAGGTGACGCTGTCCGACGGCAGCGGCCGCATCTATTTCCTCGACCCCGACAACGGCGCGGTCACCGGCGTCGTCGACCCCGGTCCGGAGTGACCCGGTTGGCGCTTAACCGGAACCGCCGTCGGCCGGCGGCCGCGCCAACAGCCGGGCGAATCCGTCGGCGTCGATATTCGATCCGCAGACCAGCACGCCAACCCGCCGGCCGCGCAACCGCGCGCGCAACGGGCCCAGCAGCGCCGCGGTGGCGGCGGCGCCGGCCGGTTCCAGCGCCAGCTTGAGCTCGGCGAACATCAGCGCCATCGCCGCCAGCAGCTGGTCGTCGGTGACCCGCACCAGCTCGTCGACGTGGCGGCGGCACAGCTCGAAGCTGTAGGGCGCGGCGTAGGGCGCGCCCAGGCTGTCGGCGATGGTGCGGATCCGATCGATCGGCTGCGGCGTGCCGGCGGCGAAGCTGCGGTGCATCGTGTCCGCGCCCTCCGGCTCCACGCCGAACACCAGGCAGTCGGGCTGCAGGTGCT
>JAZFQW010000089.1:0-3830 GCA_036445335.1 Alphaproteobacteria bacterium
TCCCGAGCGGTGGTCAACACGAGCGCGGACAAATCCGGCAGTATATTTTATGTTTAAAGCAATTCGCCGCCGTAGGGCCGACCATGCGAGACGAGGACCGAGCCGATGCTGCCTGAGGGGGCGTTCCGGATGGACGTGCCGATCCGCTTCTCCCATTCCGATCCGGCCGGCATCGTCTATTTCCCGCATTATTTCGACATGATGAACGGGCTGGTCGAGGACTGGTTCTATCGCCGCCTTAAGCTCGATTACGCCGACCTGCTGTTGACCCACCGTCGCGGGTTGCCGACCGTCCATGCCGAGTGCGACTTCGTGCGGCCGAGCCGGATGGGCGAGACGCTGACGATGGGGCTGCTTGTGGACCGCGTCGGCACCAGCTCGATCGCCCTGACGATCGTCGGCTTCCATGGCGACGAGCGACGCCTGCGCGCGACGCTGGTGCTGGTGACCACATCGCTGGACACCCATCGGGCGATCCCGGTACCCGACGACCTGCGCCGCGCGCTCGAGGCCTACCAGACCGACTGCCGCTGACCGATCGAGAGCCCGCCCATGCCCCCGACCCCGCACACCACCCTGCTGCCGCCCGGCTGGCCGCCGCCCAAGGGCTATGCAAACGGGATCGCCGCGGCGGGTCGCATGGTGTTCGTCGGCGGCCAGATCGGCTGGGACTCCGCCGGCCGCTTCCCCGGTCCCGACTTCGTCGCCCAGACCCGCCAGGCATTGGAGAACGTCGCCGCCGTGCTGGCCGAGGCCGGCGCGCGGCCGGAGCATCTGGTCCGCCTCACCTGGTACGTCACCGACCTGGCCGAATACCGCGCCTGCCAGGCGGAGCTGGGCCACGCCTACCGCGCCATCATCGGTTCCCACTACCCCGCGATGGCGCTGGTCCAGGTGACCGCCCTGGTCGAGCCCGAGGCCAAGGTCGAGATCGAGGCCACCGCCGTCATCCCCGACTGAGCGGCATCGGGGTTATTTCAGGCGGCGATGACGTGGTCGGTCTGCGCGTCGGTCAGGGTGAGATCCGGCATCGTCTCCCGGGCGGCCGCCGCGACAACGAGCTGGAGCGGTCTTCTCCGGGCCCGCCATGGCCGTCACGACGCCCAACGGCCGGCGAGCTTGCGGGCGCCGGCGGCGAGCGGGCGGAACGGCCCGACGCGGATGCGGTCGGTGTCCTTCACCGTCCAGACCGGGGTGATGCCGCGCTCCAGCAGGCGTTCGGCGCCGCGCTCGGTCAGCAGGATCTCGGCGCACGGCAGCAGCTCCTGGTCGCCGTCGCGGGTGAAGACGTGCAGCGGCATGCCCTCGAGCTGGTTGGGCGCGCCGGGGCGCAGGTCCCAGCCGGCCTCGCTGAACGCCTGGCCGACCAGGCAGATCGCGGCGAACGCCGGGTTGCCCCACAGATAGGCGGCGTGCCGCGCGGCGTCGTCCATGTCGTCGGTGATCTCCTCGAAGTCGAATGACCGCACCGGGTCGGTCCGCTTGCCGTACGGGAACCGCAGCAGGAAGCGCGGCAGGTACAGGCCCAGATAGGTCGCCTCGGGCAGCCCGCGCAGCGCCTGCCAGGCCTCGCCGGCCTCGGCCGGCAGCGTATCTGTCCAGTCGTCGGAGTCGGGCGCGGCGGCGAGCGACCGGCACCCGACCAGCGCGGAGTCGGCCGCCGCCAGGAACGGCGCGCCGGCGCGCGCTGCGATCCGTGCGATGCGGCCGAGCAGCGCTGCGTCCTCCGCGGTACCGCCGAAGCTGAAATGCCCCATGACCGCGGCCCAGGGCTGCCCGCCCGGGGTCTCGATCGTCTGCCCGACCAGCAGCTTGTAGAGGCCCGTCTTCGCCAGCTCGTCGGCGGCGAGGTCGGCGGCCAACTCGTCCCTGGTCACGTCGATCAGATAGAGCTTGAGCCGCGCGTCGGTCTCCAGCCGGCGCACCAGCAAGTCGAGCGCGCGCCAGCCGCCTTCCACCGACTGGAAGTCCGGGTCGTGGAGAATCGTCCGCAGCTGGTGGCCGGTCGCCGTGTCGACCGAGGCGACCAGCTCGCCCTGGCGCGGGACGGGGGCCGGAACGACGTAGGGCCCGACGATCTCGCGGATCAGCCGGTCGGCCAGGTCGGAGCCGGACCGGCTGGCGTCGTCGGGGCTCTGCTCCGTCGTTTCGGCGATGATCGTGTCGAACAGGTCGTCGGGCATCGGCACGCCGGGTTCCGGCGCCTCTGGGGCCGACGGGCTTTCGGGCTCGGCCGGAGTCTGCGCCGCGGTCTCCGCTCCGGCCCAGCCAGCCAGGGTCGCCGCGGCGTCGTCGAACGTATCCGCGTTCAGCAGCCGGCGGCGCAGCGCGCGCAACTCACCGAACACGGCGAGCTGGTCGACGATATGGTCGGGGTGCAGCTCGTCCAGCTCGCCAAACCGCACGTTGGCCCGGGTGCCGCCCTCGCCGACCGGCAGGCCGACCTCGACACCCAGGCGGGCGAACACCTCGTCGACGTTGTCGCGGTCGATTGCCACCGGCCGGCGCCGCGCCAGGCCCGGGGCGTCGGCGATGCCGCGGCTGCCGCGGCCGCTGAAATCGCCGAGCAGGAGGATGCGGAACGGCGTGTCGCGGTCGGGCCGCGCGTCCTCCGTGGTCTCCGCCACCCCCATATCGATCTTGCCGAACGACCACTCCGTCTTCATCGACATCGCAAATTCCCCCAGTGTTCTGGTTGCGGCGCCCGGCGGGCGTTGGCCCATTATCGCCGCAAAACGCCCGCCATGGCGAGCGCGCCGAGCCGCCTCACCGCCCCTTGAAGTCCGGCTTGCGCTTTTCCAGGAACGCGGCGATGCCCTCGCGGCGGTCTTCGGTGGCAAACAGCATCGCGAAGGCGTTGCGCTCGACGGCTAGGCCGGAGGCGAGTGCCGCTTCGGTCGCCTGCAGTATTGCCTGCTTGGCCAGCCGCACCGCCAGCGGCGGCTTTGCGGCGATCTCGACGGCCAGCTCCACGGCGCGGGCGACCGTGCGGTCGTCGGGCGTCATTTCGGCGACCAGGCCGGCGGCCAGCGCCTGTTCGGCGGTGATGAAACCGCCGGTCAGTACCATCTTCATCGCCAGCCCCTTGCCGACCGCCTGGGCCAGCCGCTGGGTTCCCCCGGCGCCGGGGATGATGCCCAGATTGACCTCGGGCTGGCCGAACCGGGCGCCCTGGCCGGCGACGATGATGTCGGCCTGCATCGCCAGCTCGTTGCCGCCGCCGAGGCAATAGCCGTTGACCGCGGCGATAAGCGGCTTGGCGAACCGAGTGACCGCGGCACGGTGACGCGCCCGCGGGTCGGCCATCGCCTCGACCGTCGTGCGGTCGGCCATCTCGCGGATATCGGCGCCGGCGGCGAACACCGTGTCGCCGCCGGTCAGCACGACGGCGCGGACGGTGTCGTCCGTCGCGGCCTCGTCGAGCGCGGCGGCGATCTCCTCCAGCATGGCGGTGTTGAGCGCGTTGCGCACCTTCGGCCGGTTCAGGGTGATCCGCAGCACGCCGTCGGCCGGGCGCTCGATGAGGATGATCTCAGGTTCCGCCATGCGCATTCTCCCCGCCTCGCGCCACCGCCGGAAATTTCGCACGGCGCCGCCGCGAACGCCTATATCTAACAGACCCCGCGCGCACCAGGAGTCGCCGATGTCACGCCCCGCCTCCGCCCCGGCAGAACGGCCGACGCCCCGCCCCGCGTTCCGCTGGGAAGACCCGCTGCTGTTGGACGACCAGCTGGACGAGGACGAGCGCATGGTGCGCGACAGCGCCCGCGCCTACTGCCAGGACAAGCTGATGCCGCGGGTGCTGGAGGCCAACCGCAACGAGGTGTTCC
>JAZFQW010000090.1:0-3795 GCA_036445335.1 Alphaproteobacteria bacterium
CTGATATCGGCGAACAGTGGCAGCCTGCTATTGAACATGAACCCCTGGATGCCGCGGAAATTGATCACCGGGAACTCGGTCCGCGCGACGCGGCCGTCCTGGTGCGCCGGGAAGTCGAAGCCGGCGCCCCATTCGCGCGACGAAAAGCTGCGGTGCCAGTGGTACTCGCCCGCCTTGAACGCCTCGAACTGGATCGTCCGGTCGCGATAGAAATCGTAGACGATGCGGTCGAAGTTCCAGCTCCCGCGCTGGACCGGCAAGTCGGCGCCCCAGTAGTCGGCGACCCGCTCGTAGACCAGCTGCCGGCCGCTGTCGACGCTGACCAGGTGGTACGGCCCGCTGGCCAGCGGCGGCTCCAGGAACGCCGCGCCGATGTCGCGGTCGGCGCCGTCCTCCTCCCAATAGTGCCTCGGGAAGATCGGGATCTGCGCGACCGCGGTCATCGGATGCATGACGCCGGTGGTGGAAAAGCGGAAGCGGATGCGGTGGTCATCCAGCACCTCGGCCGCGGTGACCTCGTCGTACTGCGCCTTCAGGAACGGCTGGCCGTGGTCCTTGATCGCCTGGAACGACCAGGCGACGTCGTGGGCGGTCACCGGCACGCCGTCGTGGAACCGCGCCTCGGGCCGCAGATTGAAGATCGCCCAATCACGATCGGCGCCGTACTCGACGGTCTCCGCCACCAGCGGATAATAGACCGACAGATCGTCCTGCGCCTGGACCATCAGCGAGTCGTAGATCAGGCCGACGCTGCGGGCGTATTCGCCCTGGATCGGCAGGGAATTTAGGCTGTCGAAGCTGCCCGACCGGGCGAACCGCACCGTGCCGCCCTTCGGCGCATCGGAGTCGGCGTAGTCGAAATGGGCGAAGTCGGGGCCGTATTTCGGCTCGCCGAACTCGGCGATGGCGTGGGAAATGGTGACTGACTCGGCGTGCGCGGCAATGGGCGGCAGCAGCAATGCGGCGGCCAGGACGGCGGCAGTCAGGCGCATCGGATTCCTCGGCAAGCGGCGAGCGAGCGGCCCCGCTTCAAATGTGGGCGAATCCCCGGCCCTATCAAGGCCGGCGAAGATGGCGGCAAAATGGCGGGGGCTAAGCCAGCATCGCCAGCGCGGATTCGTGGACCGCCGCGTCGCCGGCGGCGATCACCTGGCCCGCCGACGCGGCGGTCAGCGGCGCGCCGTGCCAGTCGGTGATGACCCCGCCGGCGCCGGCGACGACCGGTACCAGGGCGGCGAAATCGTACAGGTTCAGGCCGGCCTCGACGACCAGGTCGCAATGGCCCGAGGCCAGCAGGCCGTAGGCGTAGCAGTCGCCGCCATAGACCGTGGTGCCGGCGCGGGCGCTCAGCGCGTTGAACCGCGCCAGTTCGCCCGCCGCGCCGTCGCGGTCGAACAGGTTGGGGCCGGTGGTGCTGAGCACCGCCGCCGCCAGCGACGGGCACCCGCGGACCCTGGCCGGGGCGCCGTTCAGCCGGGTCGGGTGCCCGTGCGCGCCGATCCAGCGCTCGCCCAGTACCGGCTGGTCGATGACGCCGAGGATCGGCGTGCCGCCGCGCAGCAGCGCCACCAGGGTGCCGAAGGTGGGGCGGCCGGCAATGAACGCCTTGGTGCCGTCGATCGGGTCGATCGCCCAGACGTGCTCGGCGTCGGCGGCGCGGACGCCGAACTCCTCGCCGGCGATGCCGTCGTCGGGCCGCTCGCGGTCCAGGATGGCGCGGATCGCACGCTCGGCGTCGCGGTCGGCCGCGGTGACCGGGCTGTCGTCGGCCTTGCGGTCGACGGCGATGTCGGTGCGGAAATGGCGGCGGATCACCGCGCCGCTGGCCTCCACCAGCCGTTCCGCCAGCGCGATCAGGGCGTCGGGGCAGGGCCCGGTCATCGGCCGCGGTCCGGGACACCGCCGGACGCACGCCGCTCCCGACGGTCGACGGCGGCGGCACTCGTCACGACGGGCTATTCCGGCAGCGGCGCCGGGTCGTCGCTCAAGGACCGCAGCCAGGCGACCATGTTGGCGCGGTCGTCCGGGCTGCGCATGCCGGCATAGCTCATGGCGGTGCCCGGCACCCATTCGCGCGGTTTCGCCAGGAAGCCGTTCAGCTCCTCGTAGGTCCATTCCCCGCCGCGGCCAGTCAACGCCTCGGAAAAGCGGAACCCTTCGGTCGCCGCCACCGGCCGGTTGACGATGTTCCACAGGTTGGGCCCGACCTTGTTCGGGCCGCCCTGGTCGAACGAATGGCAGGTGCCGCAGGCGCGCGACAGGCCCTGGCCGGCGGCCGGATCGGCGCTGGCCAGCAGCGGTCCGACCGGCGGCAATGCCTCCTCTTCGTCCTCGACCGCCTCGACGGTCTCGATGCCGGTGTCGATCTGGTAGGCGTTCTGCTCCAGCTCCGTCGGCTGCACCAGAATCGTCGCGATGAAGCCGCTCCCCATCGCGATGATGCCGGCGGTGAGGATCGCGGCCACGACCCGGTATATCTGCAAGCTGGCCATGGTCCCCCCTTCGTGTGGCGCGAAACATTAGCTTCGGCGCCGTCGCTTGTCGATGCCGCGCGCGCGTTCGCCGCCACACCGGAGGGTTATGACGAGTTATTCGTGCAAGGCAAGGGGGGCCGTCATGTTGCCGCTTGACGCGGCGGCATTATTGCCGCACCCACGCCGCCATGACCGCCCCGCCGCCCAGGCCGATCATCGTGATCCCTTCGCGGCTCGCGTCGGTCCGCCTGCCCGACAAGCCGCTGGCGCCGATCCACGGCGAGCCGATGATCGTGCACGTCTGGCGGCGCGCGCAGGAGGCGGCGATCGGCCCGGTGCTGGTGGCCGCGGCCGACCACGCGATCGTCGACGCGGTCGCCGCCGCCGGCGGCACCGCCATGCTGACCGATCCCGGCCACGCCTCGGGGTCGGACCGGATCCACGAGGCCGTGGAGCGGTTCGACCCGGAGCGGCGGTTCGACGCGGTGGTCAACCTGCAGGGCGACCTGCCGACGATCGAGCCGGCGGCGATCCGCGCGGCGCTGGACACGCTTGCCGATCCGGCGGTCGACATCGCCACCCTGGCGACCGTGATCGCGCGCGACGAGGAGCGCACCGACGCCAACGTCGTCAAGGCGGTGGTGGAGCTGGCGCCGGGTGCTAAGCGCGGCCGCGCGCTCTATTTCACCCGGGCGACCGCGCCGACCGGCGACGGGCCGCTTCTGCACCATATCGGCCTCTACGCGTATCGGCGGCAGGCGCTGGCGCGCTTCGTCGCGCTGCCGCCGGCGGCGCTGGAGCGGCGCGAGCGGCTGGAGCAGCTGCGCGCGCTGGCCGATGGCATGCGGATCGACGTGGCGCTCGTTGACACGCTCCCGCTCGGCGTCGATACTCCCGCCGACCTCGAGCGGGCGCGGCTCTACCTGGCGCCCTGACCCGCCGCGCATAAGTCCCGAAACACCCGCGCCGATGCCCGCCCGAACCATTGCCTTTCAAGGTTGGCTAGGCGCCAATTCCGACCTTGCCTGCCGGCAGGTCTTTCCCGACCTGGCGACGCTGCCCTGCGCCTCGTTCCAGGAGACCATCGCCGCGGTCCACGACCGCCGGGCCGACACGGCGATGATCCCGATCGAGAACTCGGTCGCCGGCCGGGTCGCCGACATCCACCACATGCTTCCGCAGTCCGGGCTGCACATCAACGGCGAGCACTTCCAGCGGGTGAACCACCATCTGCTGGGTGTGCCGGGGGCGCGGATCGGCGACATCAAGACCGTGCTCAGCCACGTCCACGCGCTCGGCCAGTGCAAGGCGCTGATCGCCG
>JAZFQW010000091.1:0-4991 GCA_036445335.1 Alphaproteobacteria bacterium
TGCCCCCGGCGCCGTCCGGGAGGACGAGCGACGCCGAGAGATCGGCGCGCGGCAGATCCTTGCCATCGGCGCGGCGCACGCCCAGCGCCTGCCAGTCGCCAAGCGACTTGCCGCTCCGCAAGTCGGCCAGGTCCGGGTCGATATCCGTGGGCACGCGCACTTCGCGGCCCCAGGTGATTGCACTGTTCCACCCGGCCTCGGACAGGAAATTGGCGGCCGAGGCGAACACATCGGCGCGGGTGGTCCAGATGTCGCGGCGCCCGTCGCCATTATGGTCCACCGCGAGGTGCAGGAAGCTCGACGGCATGAACTGGCTCTGGCCCATGGCGCCGGCCCACGACCCCGTCATGTTGCCGACCGTGACGTGGCCCTCTTCGACGATCTGCAGCGCCTTCATCAACTCGCGGCGGAAGTACTGGCTGCGCCGGCCGTCGTAGGCCAGCGTGGCGAGCGCGTCGATGACCGGGTAGCCGCCGGTGAAGTTGCCATAGCTGGTTTCCATGCCCCACAGGGCGACGATGAACCGCGGCTGGACGCCATAGGCGGCGCCGATCTCTTCCAGCAGGTCGCGGTTCTCCTCGAGCAGCCGCCTGCCCCGCTCGATCCGCTCCTGTGGCGTCCGGCTTTGCAGATAGTTGGCAAATGTGATCCGCGATTCCGGCTGGCTGCGGTCGAGCTCGAGGATCCGCGGGATCGGCGCGACATCCGCCAACGCGGCGTCGAGGGTGGTATGCGATATGCCGAGCGACGTCGCCTCGGCGCGCACCTCGTCGAGCCATTGCGTGAACGGCTGTGCCGGCTCGGACATCGCCGACGTGGTCGCCCAGAGCGCGACCGCCAATCCTTGGGGAACGATTCGCGACAAATTCATGAGAATCGACTCCTTCATCGAGTCAACTTACCAGATCTTGTGTCATCAGGTCCATAATGTTCAATTTATTGATCCGGCAGGGCGCGGGACGGCGCCGGGTACAGAGCTGCGGTATCGCCTCGCAGCCGGTAGACCAGCAGGCCCAGCCACTCGTGCGCGGCGGCGTCGACCTGTGCCATTCCGCCCAGCAGGTCGAATCGTGGCGGCGCGGCGCGGCGGCCCTCGGTCAGATAATCGGCGGGATGGGCGATGACCGGCCAGCCAACGGCGCGAAAGGCGCCGACGGCACGGGGCATGTGGCGAGCCGACGTCACCAGCAGCCAGATCTCGCCCGGTTGCGGGTCCACCAGGGCCACGCTCAATCGTGCGTTTTCCGCGGTATTGCGCGACTGATCCTCCCACAGCACGCGGTCCGTCGGCAGGCCGAGCGAACCCAGCAGCACGCGGGCCGCCGCGGCCTCCTTGAGGTCGGGCGTGGTCAGCCGGCCAGAGCCGCCGCTAAACACCAGGCGCGCCACTGGATAGCGCCGGGCCAATGCGGCGAACTCGGTCAACCGCTCGGCGCTGCCGTTCAGCGCCGGTTGACCTCTGGCGGCGCTGACCGGTGGGTCCACCGAACCGCCCAGCACGATGATTCCGTCGACACTGTCCGGGATGGGTTCGACCGGTGGAAACCGCTCCTCCAACGGCGCCAGGATCCATTCGCCAAGCGGCAATACGGCGATCGCCAGAAATGCCAGTGCCGCGGCGCACGTGCACCAGCCGGCGATCCTGCGCCGGCCGCTCGCCAGCAGCAGGACCCCGGCCAACGCGAGCAGCAGCAGCAGGTTGCCGGGCGCCGCGAGCGCCCAGAAGACCTTGCCAGCAACGAACCCCATGGGCGCTGAGATACGCTATCCGGCGCGCCGACGCGATGGTCGATCGACTCCAGCATATCCGCACCAGACCATCCCCTCGCCCGTCCGTGATGAGTCAGAAACCAAGGCGGTAGCGAATGCCGACCTCGACCTCGGGGTCGGCGCTCTCGACATGGCCCGGTTCGAGGCGGGTCAACACGTTGAATCCGATACTCTGACGGTCGTCGATAGGCAGTGTGTAGCTGACTTCGGCGTCCACCTCGGCGCCGCTGGGCACCAGACTCGCTCGCCCGGAGTCGCGGATGATCTCGCCCTCGACGGTTCGCCCAACCGCCACGTCGACCATCGCGGAGCCGTCGTTGACCCGCAGCGGCCGGGCCAGGGTAAGGACCAGCCGGTCGTTGCCGGCCAGGACGTCAGAGGCGACGACGCCGACGTTGAAGCTGTCGCTGTCGATGTCGGAGAAATCGGCCAACAGGTCAGTCGAAACCGAAGAGGCATCGGTCCGTCCGGTGGTGTAGCCGCCGAATAGGACGATGCCGTCGGCCAGCGGCACGGCGGCGAACACTCCGACGAAATCGGTCTCGGCGGTGCCGCTCATGGCGAAGGCGGCATCGCCGGCGCTGTTCAGGATGCCGTCGCTCTCGACCAGCCGGCCGAGCCGGATGCCCAGCCGCGCACCCCAATTGGTCGACTGGACCATTTCGGCGACGAACGCGGTGCCGTTGTCGGCCGGGTCGTCCGGTCGGTCGCCCAGCGTCACGTCGTCCGACGCCGCGGCCATCCTGAATGTCAGCCCTTCGCCCAGTTGGACCCCGATCACTGCGCTGCCGCCCGTCCCGGCCATGCCCAGATAGGGGCCGGATAGCCGGTCCATGCCAATCAGTTGCACGCCGTCCAAAGCGGCGTCGCCGGCGATGCCGAACTGCGCCCCGACGTCGGACCCCTGCGCCAGGGTGAACTCGGTGCTCGCCGAAAGGCCCTGCCGCACGGCGATGCGCGTGCGCTCGTCATCGTTCTCGGGCGCCAGGGTCGGGGCGAACGGCCTATGATCGCGGTCATCGGTCAGGCTCATGCGGACGGTGGTGCCGGGCGCGATCGCGCCGTTGATCCAGGTGGTGTCGTTACCGCTGGTCAGGAATGCCATCAGGTCGGGATCGTCCGCCGCGTGGCGGATGCTGCCGGTCAGGTCCACGATGTAGGCGCGGTCGTAGCCGTCGAGGAAGATCGCGCTGCCCAGGACGGCATTATTCGCCAGTGCGTCGCCGAACGCGGCGCCGAGGGACAGGCCGGTCGATTCCAGCGCCTCCCCGCCCTCCGCGACCATGGTGCCAGTTGGCAGCGACGTGGTGCCGACCGGCTGGACCGCCGAGTCGAGGTTCAGCAGGCCGCGGCCATAGACCGCGTCGGTGCCGGCCGCGCCCAGGTCGGTGGCGGTCGTCAGCAGGATGTCGACGATCTGTTGTGCGGTCAGCGCCGGAAACCGCTCCATCAGCACCGCCGCCGCGCCGGACACGAAGGGAGCGGAGAACGACGTGCCGCTGACAAAGCCGAACCCGCCGCCGCCGACCGGGGCGTAGACGCTCACGCCGGGCGCGACGATGTAATAGTTTTGCGCCGTCCCCGCCTGATTGCTGAACGACGCCAGCAGGCCGGTGCCTTCGTCGTACGCGCCGACGGCGATCATCTGGCCATTGAAGCCGGCGTTCGGCGCCAGCCCCGCCGGCTCTATCGGGTTGGCGCCGCCGTCGTTGCCCGCCGCCGCGACGATGACCACGCCGGCGCCGGCGGCGTTCACCAGGGCGCCATTGAACCCGGCGCCGATGCTGGAGCCGCCGAGGCTGTAGTTGATGATGTCGGCGCCGTGAAACACCGCGTGGTTGGTCGCCTCGGTAAGGTCGGAATCGATGTAGCCACAGGCAAAAACGCAACTCTCCGCGGCGATCGCCATGATCGTCGAATTGAAGGCGACACCGTGCATCCCGACGCCATCGCGCCCGGCGCCGATGATCCCCGCGACCGACGTGCCGTGGGGCGAGGACTCGGTGAGGTTGCCGCTGCCGTCGACCACATTGATGCTGGACGGGTGGATCGCGTCGGCGAACTCGGAATGGGTGACATCGAGGCCGGTGTCGACGACCGCGACGACCACGCCGGATCCGGTGTAGCCGGCGGCATAGGCGACGCTGGCGCCGATCAGCGCAAGCCCGGACAGGTTGTTGTACTCGGTCGTCAGATAGTCGCCTACGGGCAGGCCGGCTTGGCCCTCGCGAAATCCATCGCCGGTTCCGAAACCGATCCGCGGCCCGCCGGCGCCGGTGCCGCCGCCCAGGCAGCCGGCAACCGTCATGGTACCGGCAACGACGGTCGCCGCCACCGTCACTCGGCCGAGCACCGATCGGATCGTCGAGATCACGGTCGCTGATCCATTCTCAAGCGTGGAAATGGGGCGGCCCATGCGGCCGCAGGGTCCTGCCATCATGGTCGGGCAAACTGGTAAACAACGCGTTAACCAGTGCGTCTCACACTGGCCGCGCAGACCTTAGCCGCGTTGTCGGCATCGCAACCGGGCCGAGATGATGGCAGGGTGGCCGGCCCGATCGGCCGTGTGCCGCTGATGGGTGGCCGAGCGGTTTAAGGCACCGGTCTTGAAATGCGGGGCGGCCCATGCCGCCCTGCCCTCTTTAGTGTCGTAGAGTGTTGATTTAATGGGGCCGGACATCGAAACCGGTGACCGCCGCCCCGTCCGGCATTGCGCCGTTACGCCCTGTTCGGTGACAATTTCGGTAACAACTTTCCTCGCGCCGGATTACTCGGGCAACGACGGTAATTCGAAAAACTTGGGGAGAAGGCACACCGTAGCCATAAGCGGACATTGCACTACGCAGCAGTGTGGCGGTCCCTAATCCTCCCTCACTTGAGATGCACGTGAGGTGGTGGCTCAGGTGTCCGGCCAGCACCGAGCCTTATCACCAGCTATTCGAAACGGCTTGACGATCCGTGGTCATTGAGCGCGATCTGCTAAAGTGCGCATATCTCAAATTGGCGCACCGGGTACCATCGACACCACAAAGACGTCGCTGCCTAATCTACCAAGGCAGTCGGCGCACACGAATGCTATAGTTTGACTATCTGGACTCCAAACCGGCTTTCCTTCATCCCCCTGGACATTAGTAATTTGTACCTTATTGCTACCATTGCTATCCATTATCCATATGTCAAAATCGCCATTCTTCCTCGATGAAAAAGCGAGTTGCTCCCCG
>JAZFQW010000092.1:0-2633 GCA_036445335.1 Alphaproteobacteria bacterium
CCGGCATCGCCCGCCTACTCGGCGGCGATCTCCTCCAATTCGGGCTGGTCCTGCCGGTCCGGCGTCTCCGGCTTCTCCGGCTCGTCGGTCTTGTCCGGTTCGTCGGGTGCGCCCGGCCAGGCGCGCAGCACGGCCTGGACGACCGTCGCCAGCGGGATCGCGAAGAACACGCCCCAGATGCCCCACAGGCCGCCGAACAGCAGGATCGCCACGATGATCGCCACCGGGTGCAGGTTGACCGCCTCGCTGAACAGCAGCGGCGCCAGCACGTTGCCGTCCAGCGCCTGGATCAACCCATAGGCGATCAGCACATAGAAGAACTCCGGCTGAAGTCCCCATTGGAAATAGGCGACGATGGCGACGGGCGCCGTCACCACGGCGGCACCGATGTACGGCATCAGCACCGACAGCCCGGTCAGCACGCCGATCAGCACGGCGAACTCCAGCCCCAGCAGCGCCATGACGATGAAGGTCGTCAGTCCGACGATCAGGATCTCCCAGAACTTGCCGCGGACATAGTTGGCGATCTGGGCGTTGACCTCGCGCCACACCTGGCTGCTGAGCTGGCGGTCGTGCGGCAGGAAGCCGGTCGCCCAGGCGATGATCCGGTTCTTGTCCTTGATCAGGAAGAACACCAGGAACGGCACCAGGATCACGTAGACCAGCATGGTCAGCACCGCGACCAGCGACGAGACCGAATAGGACAGCACCGCCTGGCCAAGTCCCATCACCTCGCGGCCCAGCCGTACGGTGAAATCGCGGACTTCGCTCTCGGTAACGAACTCTGGATATTCCTTGGGCAACTGCAGCAGCAGTAACTGACCTTCGGCGACCATCTGCGGCACCTGCTGCACCAGTTGCGTGACCTGGCGGACCAGCAGCGGCAGCACGCCGAACACCACGAACAGCATGAACGTCATGAACAGCAGGAACACGGCGACGACCGCGACGATATGCGGCACCCGGTGCGACTCGATGCGGCCCACCAGCCCCTGCAGAAGATAGGCGATTATGATGGCGGCGACGACCGGCGCCAGCATGCCGCCGACCAGGGCGAACACCGCCCAAATGCCGATCAGCAGGAGCGTCAGCAGCACCACCTGGGGGTCCGCCAGATGCCGTTGGAACCAAGCGAGGACTTGCTTCATCGCGGTACCGTCGGTCGGTGTGGTTCCGATGCTCGCTGTGGTGGCACGGCCGGCACGCGGCGGGCGGTCGCACGGAGCGCCGCATCCGGACCCATTGGTTCAGTGCCTACCATTGGAGCGGAATAGTCCCTGTTCATAGTGTCGCCCACACCGGCCGGGACGCGCCGGCGATGCCGGAGCGCATCGGCAAGCGCCGCCGACGGTGCCAAGTCACCGGCAACACGGCGCCCCGTCGGGCGGGCTTGCATAGCACCTCGGCGGCGGTGCAAGGCGCTCGTGATGCGCTCGCGCCTTTCCGGCGAGCTTTGCAAGTCCGTCATGGACCATCTAATCCGATAGTAGGCACTAGCGGTTCGGCCGGACAAGATCAATGGATCGCAGCAAATGGCGGCGATTTGACGGCGAATTGCACGTCAACGGTCCTCCGCCATGCCGCGAACGACGACGGCGCCGGACCCGCGGCGCGACGATCCGACCGTCAGAATCCGCGGCCCGGCATCCTCCCCGGCCGCCCGTGACGCGGCACCGTTGGCCGCCGACCGCGACGGCAGGTAAACGGTCACGCCGCCCTGGTGGATGACGGCAAGCGTGGTGGCGAAATACAGCGGGGCGGTGCCGCCGTTCAGCGCCGCCAGACGCTGGCGGACCTTCTCCACATAGACCTGCTGTGCCGCTGGCTGGCTGGAATGGTAGTGCGCCGCGGCGGCGGTCCAGGTGCCATGCCGGGCATGCAGCGCCGCCAGGAAGCGGGCGGCATAGTCGGCGTTGCGCCACGGATCGAAGGCGTCGAGCAGATCGGCGAAGGAGTCGCCGTGCCAGTGGAGATTGATCTGGCCGCAGCCGACATCGATCAGCGCGACGCCGCGCGCCTGCTCGGCGCGCACGAAGGCGACCGCCGCCGCCGCGCTGTCGGCGAAGTGCGGGCTGCCCGCGCTGTTGATCGCGAAGGGATGCCAGCCGCTCTCGACCTGGCCGATGGCCAGCATCAGTTCGGCCGGCACGCCGTGCCGCCGCGCCGCCCGGTCCAGCGCCTCCTCGCAGCCAGCGGCCAATGCCGGCGCGACGGCGACGATGCCGACGATGACGACGAGCGATGTCCACCAGTAACGCATGCGAACGTTAGACACCGCGATTGGTAAACAACCGGCAAACGTGGATCTGCTGTCACGCAACGGTCACGGGAACGGCGACCCGCGACGGCCCGCTCGAGTCGGTCGCCTGAACACATCTCGCTCAACGATGCCGAAGGCCGAACGCTTACCGCAAATGGCGGATAATCCAGGGGCACCGTCTACGCGTTTATCCGGCAGACGCTGGATTTACACGTTCCCGGACTGGGCCAATCATCGCCCCGACCACGGAGCGCTCGACCGTCCATCCCCCGCCCGGGCTTCGTCCGAGCGTCCCCCGCCCAGGGACGCGGATGCGCCGAGGACCTTCGTGGACGCCGATTGATTGACCGTGATGTCCGTCGGGACGGCTGGA
>JAZFQW010000093.1:0-2218 GCA_036445335.1 Alphaproteobacteria bacterium
CGGGTGCGGGCGAAACCAGAATCCCTCTTGCTGAGCCTGTCGAAGCATCCGGCGATGCGCGAGGGCGAAGCACGAGGTCCGGCCTATTGCGCCGATGCGCTGGAATCCCGGTATACTGCCGATCCAGTGAGGCAACGGTTCGCGGAGTGCCGGATGAAAGTCGTCGTCATCGGCAACTGCACGGTCGACCTGGTCTTCCGCGTCCCGCGCTTCCCGCAGCCCGGGGAGACCGTGCTGGCCGACGGCCGGATGGTCGATGTCGGCGGCAAGGGGTCGAACCAGGCGGTCGCCGCCAGTCGCTGCGGCGTCGAGACGGTGTTCCTGGCGGCGGTCGGCGGCGATGCCGACGGCGACACGATACGCCACAGGCTGGCGGCGGAGTCGCTCCAGCTCGACCATCTGATGACCGTTCCCGTGCCGACCGACGTGTCGGTCATCTATGTGGCGCCGAGCGGCGAAAACCAGATCGTCAGCGCCCACCGCGCGACGGACACGGTGACCCCGGCGGACGCCGACCGCGTCCTGGGCCGCATCGATTCCGGCGACGTCCTGCTGATGCAGGGCAACCTGCCGCTGGAGTTGACGCGTCACAGCCTCGCCCAGGGCCGGCGCCGCGGCGCGCGCACTGTGCTCAATCCGGCGCCGATCAAGTACGGTTACGACACGTTGTGGCCAGTCGTTGACTACGCGATCCCGAACGAGATCGAGCTGCGCGACCTCGGCGGCGACGGCGACCCGCTGGTCGGCGGCCGGGCGCTGCTGGCCGGGGGCGCGGGGCTCGTCGTCGCGACGCTGGGTGGTCGTGGAGCGGTGCTGGTATCGCCGGACGGCGCCCGAGACGTCCCGGCGCAGCGGATCGACGCCGTCGACACGACCGGTGCGGGCGACGTGCTGTGCGGTGTGTTCGCCGCCGGACTGGCCCTGGGCCTCGACCCGGACGACGCGGCGCGCGTGGCGGTCCGGGCGGCCAGCCTGTCGGTCACCCGGCCCGGCACGCAATCGTCGTTCCCGAGCGAAGCCGAGCTGAGCGACATCTTCGACGCCGCGGCCGGCGGCGGCATCCGAACCACCCACACCGACCGCGCCAGGGCCTTCGAATGACCGAACCAACCGCGCCCGACGATTTCGCCGCCTTCGCCGCCGGCCGGCCGGAGCCGCGGTTCACCGACCGGCAGCTCGCTCAAGCACGACGGCGTGTGGTGGAACGCCGTCGACCAGGCGCGGGTCGAGCGCTTCATGCTGGCGGTCCGGGCGCTGCCGCCGTGCGATGGATAGCGCCCGCCAAGCGATACCGCTACGCGGCAGCGCCTGCCGCCGTCGCCTCGGCGACCTCGTTCAGCCGGCCGGACTTGACGTCGTAGATGTAGCCTGAGATCGGCACGTCGCCGGGGACCAGCGGATGGCCGCGGATGCGCCGGACGTCCTCGACCACGCTGGCGGCGAGGTCCTTGATGGTCAGCCAGCGCAGGTAGCGGCCCTCCGGCGACCCGGGACCTGCGCCGGTGTCGCGCCAGCCCTCGGGTGTCAGCGCGGCGGTCTCCAGGCTGCTGGCCAGCAGGTCGCCCATCACCTCGTCGGTGAAGGTCTCCATCCCGCAATTCGTGTGGTGGATGACGAACCATTCGTTGGTGCCCAGCAGCTTGTGCGAGATCACCAGCGAGCGGATCGCGTCGTCGCTGGCGCGTCCGCCGGCATTGCGGATCACGTGGGCATCGCCCTCGGCGAGGCCGGCGAACTTCGCCGGGTCCAGCCGCGCGTCCATGCAGGTGAGGACGGCGAAGCGGCGGGCCGGCGGCATCGCGAGGTCGGCCTTGGCGCCGAAATCGGCGGCATAGGCGGCGTTGGCCGCACGCACTTCATCGGTGATCTTGCTCATAGTCTGACGAGCTCCCTTGCTGGTTGCCTGTTGGATCGCCTTCGGTCGTGCCCCCCAGTGCGCTTTCGCCGCTTTGGGTGCGGCACACCGGCGGGTGGTAGTGGCGGTGCGTGTGCCGCGGTTCGCCGGCGGTGGGCGTCGGCGCATCCTCGTGCCGGTGGGCGTGGTGCAGGTCGTCGTGGCCGTGCGGGTGGTCGTGCCACAGCGCGTCGTGGCGGTGCGGCAGCACCACCTGATCGCTGGCCGGCCAAAGGACCGCCGCCGCCACCGTGGCGGCCAGCGCGGCGACGGCCAGCCCGGCCATGGCCGGCATCAGGCCACCGGCGGCGCGAACCACCCCGC
>JAZFQW010000094.1:0-5945 GCA_036445335.1 Alphaproteobacteria bacterium
TCGTCGGGGCAATCTCGATCAAGCAGACCTATGCCAACATTTATCTCCACCTGCAAACGCCGGAGTCAAAGGGCGACTTGGTAGCAGCAAAGATCGTGGACAACGGTGACAATCGATATAATCTGGTTGGTTTGTATCGCAATGAGCCCGACCTACAGGCCCGACAGCAAAGCCAAATTCACTATGGTGCTTTCGTCCTCGAAGTCGTGGGCGACGTGAATAATCCGACTTCGCTGAAGGGACACTATTGGACCGATCGCGACACTAAGGGCGAAATGGTGGTCAACAGAAAGCTGCTGTAGCCACAATGCACTACTTGGGCCATCGTCAGGTAAGACGAGCCTGCTAGGCCAGCAATTGAGCTGTAGTCCGATTTCGGTTGTGCCATCTTGCGCCCTCACTAGACAACGGTCCGTACCCGCGAATGCGGCGAACAGTCAGAGATTCCACGTTTTAGTCTTTGGTTGGCGGCCACGCCGGGCCGTTCCCCGGCCCGACGCCGCCGCCTCGCCCCCGTCGGTCGCCGGCGGCGCGGACCGCGCGGGCGCCCGGATCGCGGATGACCAAAAAAAGCCGGCTGGTTCGGAGTGAACCGGCCGGCGTCAGTGAGTCACGTTGAGGGTTAGGGACGCGGCGGAGTCTATGCGCCAGGGCGCCCATCGGCCCTGACATGGATCAATGGTCCGGTGTTTTTCCGGCAGGCTCCGCGGCGGCGTGCCGGTCGGCGATGGCGCCGAAGCTGTGCCGGTCGATCGCCACCGCCTTGACCAGCGCGTGCACTGGCCGGCCCGGCGCCAGGCCCAGCTCGTGCACCGACAGCGCGGTCACCCGGGCCCACAGTGGCACGCCGATATCGACCATCACGTCGACCTGCGGTCCGGTGACGTCGCCGACCTGCCGCACCGTCCCGGCGAACACGTTGAGGACGCTGATGGCGCGCGGCGGTTCCAGCGCCAGCGAGACGTCGCGGGCGCGCACGCGCAGCCGCAACCGGGCGCCGACCGGCGCGTCGACCCGCGGGACCCTCAACGTGCCGGCCGGGAAGGCGAGGCTGGTCAGGCCGTACGCCGCGTCGTGGCCGGCGACCGCCACCTCGAACACCGCGCCCGCCTCGTACCGTCCGGTCAGCGGCTGCAGGTCGAGGCGGTTCATCAGCTCCGCCACCGGCCCGACCGCGGCGACCGCGCCGTCGGACAGCAGCACCAGGGTGTCGGCCAGGCGGACGATCTCCTCCATGGCGTGGGTGACATAGACGATCGGCACCCGCTCGGCGTCGCGCAGCTTCTCGATATAGGGCAGGATGTCGCGCTTGTGGCCCGGGTCGAGCGACGCCAGCGGCTCGTCCATCAACAGCAGGCGCGGCGCCGTCAGCAGCGCGCGCCCGACGGCGACCCGCTGCTTTTCGCCGCCCGACAGGTCGCGCGGCCGGCGCCGCAGCAGGCGCTCCAGGCCCAGCAGGTCGGCGATGTGGGCGAACCGCGCATCGCGCTCCGCCGGCCCCAGGCGGTTGGCGCCGTACAGCAGGTTGCGCCGCACCGTCATGTGCGGGAACAGCCGGCCCTCCTGAAAGACGTAGCCGATGCGACGGCGTTCCGGTGGCAGGTCGACGCCGCGTGCATCGTCGAACAAGACCTCGTCGCCCAGCGCGATGCGCCCTTCGATCGGCCGGGCGAGCCCGGCGAGGACATTGATCAGCGATGTCTTGCCGGCGCCGGAGCGCCCGAACAGGGCGGTGATTCCCGTCGTCGGCGCGGTGAACCGGGCATCGAGGGCGAACCCGCCGATGCTGGCCCGGACATCGACCTCCAACCGGCTCACAACCCGATCCGCCGTTTCACCCGGCGCGCCAGGATCTCCGAGGCGAATAGTGCCGCCAGGGCGAGCGCGATGGAGATCACCGCCAGCCGTGCCGCCGCCGCCTCGCCGTCTGGTTGCTGGATCAGCGTGTACAGCGCCAGCGGCAGCGTCCGCGTCTGGCCGGGTATGTTCGACACGAAGGTGATGGTCGCGCCGAATTCGCCCAGGCTGCGGGCGAAGGCGAGCACGGTGCCGGTCAGGATGCCCGGGGCCGTCAGCGGCAGCGTAATGGTGGCGAAAACCCGGATCGGGCCCGCCCCCAGGGTGCGCGCGGCGGCCTCCAGCCGCGTGTCCACCGCGTCAAGCGACAGCCGGATCGCGCGCACCATCAGCGGGAACGCCATCACCGCCGCGGCGATCGCCGCGCCCTTCCAGGTGAAGATCACCGTGATACCCAGGCTGTCGTGGAGCCAGCCGCCGACCGGTCCGCGCCGGCCCAGCGCCAGCAGCAGCAGATAGCCGACCACCACCGGCGGCACGACCAAGGGCAGATGCACCAGCCCGTCGACCACCGTCTTGCCCCAGAAGTCGCGGCGCGCCAGCAGATAGGCGACGGCCACGCCCAGCGGCAGGCTGAAGACGACGCTGACGCCGGCGACCCGGAGGCTGAGCGCGAGCGCCTCGATTTCAATTGGGCTCAGCAGATCCACCGCGCACCATCACCGTGAAGCCGAAGCCGGCAAAGATGCCGCCGGCCTCGTCGCCCTGCAGGTAGCGGAAGAAGGCGTCGGCCGGTGCGCCGTCGAATTCACCGACCACCGCCGCCGGATAGACGATCGGCGGGTGGCTGTCGGCGGGGAACCGCCCGACCTCGCGGACCCGGTCGGCGGTGATGGCGTCGGTCCGATAGACGATGCCCAGCGGCGCCTCGCCGCGGGCCACCAGGACCAGCGCGGCGCGCACGTCGCCGGTGCGGGCCAGGCGCGGTTCCGCGCCACCCCACAGACCCAGGCTCTGCAGCGCCGCCTTGGCGTACAGCCCGGCCGGCACGTGGTCGGGGTCGGCGACCGCCAGCCGGCCGCCGTCCAGCAGCGCCGCGAGATCGAGGTCGTCGTCGACCGCCACCGCCACCGCCGCGTCGGCCGGCGCGACCAGCACCAGACGGTTGCCCAGCAGGTCGACGCGCTTGCCCGCCGCCAGCAGGCCGGCGGCGTCGAGGCGGTCCGTCCAGGCGGTATTGGCGGAGATGTACAGCGAGGCCGGCGCGCCGTTCTCGATCTGCCGCGCCAGGGTCGAGCTGGCGGCGAACGACAGCACGACCCGGGCCCCGGTCGCCGCGGTGAAGGCGTCGGCCACCGCGGTCATCGCATCGGTCAGGCTTGCCGCGGCGAACACCGTGACGGTCTCGGCACCGGCCGGAGCGCCGCCCAACGAGCCGGCGATCGCCAGGGCTGCCAGCGTGATGCGCCGGGCCGCGGCACTCATCGCATCAGGTCTCGTGGTCGCGATCGTCGTGCGCGGAGCCGGTGTCGGCGATGACCTCCAGCCGATCGCCTCGGGCGGCGCGGAAGAAGCAACTGCGACGGCCGGTATGGCAGGCCACGCCGCTTTGGTCGATCAGCAGCAGCAGCGTATCGCCGTCGCAATCGACGCGGATCTCGACCAGGGCCTGCACATGGCCCGAGGTCTCGCCCTTGCGCCACAGCGCCCGGCGCGACCGCGACCAATAGCACACTCGGCCGGTCCTCAGCGTCTCCTCGATCGCCGCGCGGTTCATCCAGGCGACCATCAGCACCTCGCCGGTGTCGTGCTGCTGGGCGACCGCAGGGATCAGGCCTTTCCGATCGAACGCGAGGACATCCCACAGCCAGTCCATCGTCGCCCCGTCAGGCCGCCGCCGCGGCATTTAGTCGCTCGAACCCGCGCTCCAAATCCTCGATCAGGTCCAGCGGGTCCTCCAAGCCGATATGCAGCCGCACCACCGGCCCGGGCGCGGTCCACGCGGTCGCGGTGCGCAGCCTGGCCGGATCGCTGGGCACCGCCAGGCTGCAGTAGCCGCCCCAGCAATAGCCCATCGGGAACAGGGTCATGCCGTCCAGCATGGCGGCCAGGGCGTCCTGCGGGCT
This sequence comes from Alphaproteobacteria bacterium, assembly GCA_036445335.1. GTDB lineage: Bacteria > Pseudomonadota > Alphaproteobacteria > DSM-16000 > Inquilinaceae > JAZFQW01. Next base: position 3,924 of record JAZFQW010000094.1, read on the forward strand.
CGGCCGCAGGACCATGCCGAGCAGCCCGGAGGCGCCGGTGAAGTCGCGTTTCCAGATGGCATGGCCGGGGTCGTCTTCGAGCGCCGGGTACATTACCCGGACGACCTCGGGCCGCGATTGCAGCCAGCGGGCAATGGTCAGGGCGTTTTCCTGATGCTGCTTCAGCCGGACCGCCAAAGTCCTGAGGCCGCGCGTCGCCAAGTAGACGTCGTCCGGCGCGGCGCTGTGGCCGATCTCGTTGGCGCACGACTTGAGCCGGACATAGGTCCGTTCGTCGGCGCACACGGCAAGCCCCAGCATGGCGTCGGAGTGGCCGACGATGTACTTCGTGGCGGCGTGGATCGACACGTCGACGCCGAGTGCTAGCGGCTTGAGGAACAGCGGCGTGGCCCAGGTATTGTCGAGCATGGTGGTGATCCCGCGGGTGCGGGCGACCGCGGCGATCGCCGGAACGTCCTGGACCTCGAAGGTGAGCGACCCCGGGGATTCCATGTAGATCACCCGCGTATCGTCCTCGACCAGCGCGGCGATGCCGCCGCCGACCAGCGGATCGTAGTACGTGGTCCGGACCCCGAAGCGGTCGAGGATGCCGTCGCTGAAGGTGCGGGTCGGGCCGTAGGCGCTGTCGATCATCAGCAGGTGGTCGCCGGCCTTCAGGTGAGCGGTCAGTGCCAGGGTCACGGCGGCCAACCCTGACGAGGTGGCGATCGAGCCATAGCCGCCCTCCAGCTCCGCCACCGCGTCTTCCAGCGCCCGCGTCGTCGGCGTGCCGGACCGGCCGTACGAATAGACGTCCTTGTTCCAACGCGTGGCGTTGCGCTGCTTCAGAGCGGCGACCGATGGCGATAGGATGGTCGAGGCGTGATAGACTGGTGGATTGACGATGCCGTGATGGTCCCACGGCGTCAGCCCGGCATGGGTCAGCACGGTGTCCTGCCTGTGCTTGTTTTTCTTGGTCATCTGTCACCGGGGCGCTGGTCGTGGGCGATCGGGCGGCATCTTTGGCATCGGCGGGGCCGTGGTCAAACCCTAATTGCGCACACCGGCCGAGGCGTCTTTGCACGCGATGTGAGCATTCGGACTACCCGCGCGGCAAGCGGATCGTCGATCGGGCAAAGATTGTCTCAATCAATGGCTTCTCCTATTGACCTAAATCTTGCTACAAATTGGCAAGGGCGCAAAACGGCGCCCGGAGGCTAACACTGTCAACAAGGGTAAAAACAATGAACCTCACAAAAATTCTTGCCGCGGGCGCGGCCGTTGCCATGGCTGGCGCGGCGGTGCCGGCGACAGCGGGGGAAACACTGGATGCCATCAAGGCGCGCGGCAGCCTGCAGTGCGGCGTCAGCACCGGTTTGGCCGGGTTCTCCAGTCCGGACAGCGAAGGCAACTGGACCGGTCTGGACGTAGACGTGTGCAAGGCGGTCGCCGCCGCCGTGCTGGGCGATGCCGATGCCATCACGTTTACGCCGCTGACCGCGCAACAGCGCTTCACCGCCCTGCAATCGGGCGAGGTCGACCTGCTGTCGCGCAACACCACCTGGACGCTCACCCGCGACACCGCGCTGGGGCTCAATTTCGCCGGCGTCACGTTCTACGACGGCCAGGGCTTCATGGTGCCCAAGGCGCTGGGCGTGACCAGCGCGCTGGAGCTCGACGGCGCGGCGATCTGCGTCCAGCCCGGCACGACGACCGAGCTCAACCTGTCGGACTTCTTCCGCGCCAACGGCATGTCGTTCCAGCCGGTGGTGATCGAACAGCTCGACGAGGTCAACGCGGCCTATTTCGCCGGACGGTGCGACGTGTACACGACCGACGCATCCGGCCTGGCGTCGATCCGCGCGACGGTCGCGCCGAACCCCGATGACCACGTGATCCTGCCGGAGATCATCTCCAAGGAGCCGCTGGGACCGGTCGTCCGCCATGGCGACGACGAGTTCTTCGATGTCGTCAAATGGGTGACCTTCGCGCTTGTCGAGGCGGAGGAGAAAGGCATCTCGTCGAGCAACATCGGCGACTTCA
>JAZFQW010000095.1:0-5116 GCA_036445335.1 Alphaproteobacteria bacterium
TTGCCGCTGGCGACCCTCGGCACCTTCATCCTGTGGCTCGGCTGGTTCGGGTTCAACGGCGGCTCGCAGCTGGCGCTGGGCTCCGCCGCCGACGCGGCGAACATGGCGCTGGTCTACGCCAACACCAACATGGCGGCGGCCGGCGGCGTGGTCGCGGCGATGCTGATGAGCCAGATCATGTACCGCAAGGTCGACCTGACCTTCGCGCTAAACGGCGCGATCGCCGGGCTGGTGTCGATCACCGCCAACCCGGACGTGCCGAGCACCCTGGCGGCGATCGTCATTGGCGCGATCGGCGGTGTCCTGGTCGTTCTGGCGGTACGGCTGATCGACAAGCTGAGGATCGACGACGTCGTCGGCGCGATATCCGCCCACCTGGTGGCCGGCATCTGGGGCACCCTGGCGGTTGCGATCTTCACCGACGACGCGACCCTGGGCGCCCAGATCGTCGGCATCGGCGCGGTCGGGATCTTCATGGTGGTGACCAGCGCGGCGCTGTGGCTGGCGCTGAAATACACCGTCGGCATCCGCGTCTCGGAGGAGGACGAGCATCTGGGACTCGACAGGGCGGAGCTGGGGATGGAGGCCTATCCCGAGTTCGGCCTGGGGTCGCAGCGGGTCTGACGACCGCAGACGAACCGAATGGCGTGGGGTGGGTTCACCGCCGGACCCACCCCTTCGTCCCTGGGGCGAGCCGACCCGCCCCTTTATTGCGCGCGGGGCGCGGCCGACCGATTTTAAACGACTTTTGCAAGAATTTCCCAAAACCAACTGAAGTCACGACATCTTTTCCCACCGCCGAGGCTTGAATCACACCGGAGGAGTCGCTACAGTCCTCGCCGTTTTCATTGAGCCGGGCGTTGTCCGGCGGCACCGGCTATGACGAACGAGGCCTTGATCAACGACCGGCTGACGCGGCTCACGCCCTATTCGTTCGTCCGGCTGGCGGAATTGCTGGAGCGGACCGCGCCGGCGCCCGGCCTGGAACCAGTCGTGATGTCGGTCGGCGAGCCGCAGCACGCGGCGCCGGCGCTGGTCGACAGGGTCCTCAGGGCCACCGCCCCTCTGTGGAACCGATACCCGCCGCTGGCCGGCACGCCGGACCTGCGGGCCGCCGCGACGCGCTGGCTGGAGCGCCGCTACCACCTGCCGGCCGGCATGGTCGACCCGGAGACCGACGTGCTGCCGGTGTCGGGCACCCGCGAGGCGCTGTTTCAGGCGGCGCTGCTGGCGGTGCCGGCCGGGCGCCACGGCCCGGTTCCGGCGGTCTGCATGCCGAACCCGTTCTACGCCGCTTACGAGGGCGCGGCGGCGATGGCCGGCGCCGAACCGGTCTATCTCGACGCGACCGCCGACAGCGCCTTCCTGCCCGACCTGGAGGCGCTGTCGCCGGAGCTGCTGAACCGCACGGCGCTATTCTACCTGTGCAGCCCGGCCAATCCGCAGGGCGCGGTCGCCGACCGCTTCTATCTGGAACGGCTGATCGGGCTGGCGCGGCGCCACGGTTTCGTGCTGGCGCTCGACGAATGCTATGCCGAGATCTACGACCGGACGCCGCCGCCCGGCGGACTGGAAGTCGCGTCCGGCATCGACGGCGGCGCGCTCGACAACCTGCTGGTCTTCCATTCGCTGTCCAAGCGGTCGAGCGCCGCCGGACTGCGCTCGGGTTTCGTCGCCGGCGAGCGCCGGCTGATCGCCGGGCTCAGGCGGCTGCGCGGCTACAGCGCGGCCGGCATGCCGCTGCCGGTGCAGGCGGCTTCGGCCGCGCTGTGGGACGACGATGCCCATGTCGCCGACAACCGGGCACGCTATCGCGCCAAGTTCGATCTGGCGCAATCGGTGCTGGGCGCGGCGCTGCCGCTGCGGCGGCCGGCCGGCGGCTTCTTCCTGTGGTTGGATATCGACGGCGCCGGGCTGGACGGCGAGGCGGCGGCGCTTCGGCTGTGGCGCGACGCGGCGGTCCGGGTCCTGCCGGGCGCCTATTTGACGCGGCCGAGCGCCGACGGTATCAACCGGGGTGACCGGTTCATCCGCGTCGCCCTGGTCCACGAGCCGGCCAACCTGGGCCCGGCGCTGGAGCGGATGGTCGGCATTCTGACCGGTCCCGGCGATCGGCGTTAGCAGAGCGTTGAGGAATTCCCTATATGTCGTCGATGTGGGCGGCGTCTGTGCGAGAACACGAGCAAGGATACCGGCCATGCGGGACCCCTCGACCGCGCGGGCCTTCATCGAGCACGATCGGCCGGCGCACGCGGCCACGCCCGTCGCGGTCCGGCGCGGCGCCGGTCGCCGTGGCGCGTCGGCCGCCTTATAGCCATGGCCAGTACCACCATGCGTAGCGCCAGCCGATCGCGCCGATCGTCGTTCCTGCCGGCCGGGACCAGCGGCTTTTTCAAACGGCGGGTGGTCGAGATCGCCGGCTTGACGCTGTGCGCCTTGGGCGTCGCCACGGCCGCGGCGCTGGCCACCTACGATCCGGCCGACCCGTCGTGGAACACCGCGGTGGCCGACGGCACCATCCGGAACCTGCTGGGACCGGTCGGCGCCTATGGTGCCGATCTGCTGGTCCAGACGCTGGGCGCAGCAGCGTTCCTGATCGCCCTGCTGCCGATCGTCTGGGGCTGGCGGATCGCCCGCCACCGCGACCTCGGCCGGTTGTGGCTGCGGCTGGCCGGCCTGGTCTGCGCCCCGTTGCTGGCCGCCACCGCCATGGCGCCGTTGAGCGGACCGTATCCGTGGTTTCCCCACGCCGCCCCCGGCGGCGCCATCGGCGCGCTGTCGGCGGACCGGATCGTCGGCGCCCTGGTGCCGCATGTCGGACACTTCGACCGGATGTGGATCGCCGCCGTCGCCGGCGCCCTGGCGCTGATCGCCCTGCTGGTGGCAATCGGCCTGTCGCCGGGCGACTGGCGCGGCATCGGCGGTCGAGTCGCCGCCGTGGGCGGCCTGATCGGCCGCGGCGGCCGCGGCAAGCGCCGGAGTGCGCGCCCGCCGACGGCCCCGCCGGTGTCCAGGCACGCCGCCTCGACGGCGCGGCGCGAGCCGACCCTGTCCGGCGTCGACTCCGCCCCGCGCGGCGAGACCGTCGACCCTGGCGAGCCGGTCGGCATCGCCGCCCCGGCGGTGGAGCCGCTGCGCGCCAAAAGGCCCGATCCGGTGGTGGCGCCGAAGCCGAAGCCGCCGCCGGCGGGCAAGCGCGCGGTGGCCGAGAAGCAGGCACAGCTCGCGTTGTCGGCCGGCGACTACCAGCTGCCGCCGCTGGACCTGTTGGCGCTGCCCGACCCGACGCAGCAGCCGGAGGCGCAGAACGCCGAAGGGCTGCGCAAGAACGCCGAGATCCTGGAGGGGGTGCTGGGCGATTTCGGCGTGCGCGGCGAGATCGTCAGGGTCAATCCGGGTCCGGTGGTGACGCTGTACGAGCTGGAACCGGCGCCCGGGACAAAATCGAGCCGGGTGATTGGCCTGGCCGACGACATCGCCCGGTCAATGAGTGCGGTTTCGGTTCGCGTCGCCGTCGTACCGGGACGCAACGTGATCGGCATCGAGCTGCCCAACGCGAAGCGCGAGACGGTCTATCTGCGCGAGCTGCTGGCGTCGCGGGACTACGAGCGCACGTCGGGAAAGCTGACACTGGTGCTGGGCAAGGACATTGCCGGCACCCCGGTCATGGCCGACCTGGCGCGGATGCCGCACCTGCTGGTCGCCGGCACTACCGGGTCGGGCAAGTCGGTGGCGATCAACACGATGGTGCTGTCGCTATTGTACCGGCTGCCGCCGGAGAAGGCGCGCCTGATCATGATCGACCCGAAGATGCTGGAGCTGAGCATCTACGAGGGCATACCGCACCTGCTGGCGCCGGTGGTCACCGATCCCAAGAAGGCGGTGGTGGCGCTGAAATGGACGGTGCGGGAGATGGAGGACCGCTACCGCGCGATGTCCAAGGTGGGCGTGCGCAACATCGAGGGATTCAATCAGCGGCTGCGCGAGGCGAAGGCCAAGGGCGAGACGTTGACGCGGCGGGTGCAGACCGGATTCGACCCCGACACCGGCAAGCCGATCTTCGAGGACCAGCCGTTCGACCTGACGGAGCTGCCCTACATCGTCGTCGTGGTCGACGAGATGGCCGACCTGATGATGGTCGCGGGCAAGGAAATCGAGGCGGCGATCCAGCGCCTGGCGCAGATGGCGCGCGCCGCCGGGGTCCACCTGATCATGGCGACCCAGCGCCCGTCGGTGGACGTCATCACCGGCACGATCAAGGCGAACTTCCCGACCCGGGTCAGCTTCCAGGTGACCAGCCGTATCGACAGCCGTACAATTCTGGGCGAGATGGGGGCGGAGCAGCTGCTGGGCCAGGGCGACATGCTGTACATGGCCGGCGGTGGCCGCATCACCAGGGTTCATGGCCCGTTCGTCAGCGACGAGGAGGTCGATCAGGTGGTCGCCCACCTCAGGGCCCAGGGCGACCCGGTCTTCAATGATACGGTGCTGGAGGAGGACAACGGCGCCGATTTCGACGCCATGACCGGCGGCGCAAACGGCGGCGACGAGCTGTACGACCGCGCGGTCGCCCTGGTGGCGCGCGAGCGCAAGGCGTCGACCAGTTTCATCCAGCGCCATCTGCAGATCGGCTATAACCGCGCGGCGCGAATCATCGACCAGATGGAGGCCGACGGCGTGATCAGCGGCGCCAACCATGTCGGCAAGCGCGAGGTGCTGGTCGGCAGCGGCGGCGGCGAATAACACTGGACGGCGGTCGACGCGAGCCGCCATCTGCCCCACTTCCGCCAAACAATGCCGGCTAGTGTGGGGGCCATGACGACCTTCCAACGTATCCTGATGATCGCCGCGCTGTGCGCGATGGCGGCGCTGCCGGTCGCTCGGCCGGCGGCGGCGCAGTCGACGCTGAGCCCAGACGACGCCAGCGCCATCCGGCGCATCGAGACCTACCTCAACGGGCTGTCGACGGTCCAGGCCCGGTTCACCCAAATCAGCGAGGTCGGCGGCGTCGCCCAGGGTACCTTCTACCTGTCACGGCCGGGGCGGATGCGGATCGAATACGACCCGCCGATCCCGTATCTGTACATCGCCGACGGCATATGGCTGACCTTCTGGG
>JAZFQW010000096.1:0-13142 GCA_036445335.1 Alphaproteobacteria bacterium
GCGCGCGGCCGCTGGCGGACCCGCCGCGACGCCGGCCACTCCCTGGCCTACTGGCAGCAGACCGACGGCGGCTGGGAGGAGAAGATGGAGGCCAAGGCCTGAACACGCCGGCCCACGCGATCGTCAACCTCGTCGTTCTCGGCCGCAAGCAGGCGCCGAAAAGTCAGCTGCCCGTCATCGTCGGCTGCGTCGTGCTGTTTCGCGGCTACGAGGCGCGCGCCGGCAAGGCGGTCGTCGGTTTGATCGGTGGCTCGTACCTGGCGTATCTCGGGTACGTCTTTCTGGTCTGGGCGTAGGACTCGACCGGCCCGCAAGGCAGGGATCAGCGACCGCCGCCAGAGGCCTCCGGTCCCGCCACGTGGCGCCGCCGCCGATAATAGTCCCCGATCGCCGCCTTGTGGCGTCGCAGCAGGGGCAGCTGCCTACGCAGGCCGTCCTCGGCGGTCCGTGCCCGGGCGTGAAGGTCGTCCTCCAGCGCCGGCAGGTCGACCGTCGTCACGGTCCCGTCCTCGACGATCGGTCGCCCGGCGACGTACAGAGCGTCGATATGGCCGGCGGTCATGCGCGTCAATAGCACGTCGACCTCGTCCGCCGCGTCGCCGACGACGTCGGCGGCCATGCCGCCATAGTCGAGCAGCAGCAGGTCGGCGTTGGCGCCCGGTGCAACGCGGCCCTGGCCGCCGTCGCCGTCGAAGGCGCGGTAGCCGGCCCTGAGCGCGCCGTCGAACAGCGCCGCCGGTGTCAGCGCCCGGTCTAGGCCGGTGCCGCCGTGCAGCAGGTAGGCGAGCCGCAGGTCTCTCAGCGCGTCCTGGTCGTCGTCCAGCGCCATGCCGTCGAGCCCGAAGGCGAACGGCGTGCCGGCGCCGAGGAACGTCGCCACCGGCGCCAGCCCGGATCGCAATCGCAGGTTCGACCCGGTGTTGATCGCCACGGTGACGCCGCGCTCGGCCAGCAGCGCGCATTCCGCCTCGTCCAGCCAGACGCCGTGGGCGACGGTGAGGCGCGGCGACAACAGCCCGATCGCGTCGAGGTGGCGGACGATGCCGCCCGGATAGACGTGATCGGTCCACTCGCGCTGCCGGCGCGTCTCCAGCAGATGCATATGGACCCGCCGGCCGGTCCGCGCCGACGCCTCGGCGATCCGCGCCAGGGTCCGGTCCTCGCACCACTGCGGTCCGACCGGGCCGTACTGCACGTTGAACGTGGTGGACGCATGCGCCGCGGCGACTGCCTCGACCCGTGCCAACTGCTCTTCGGCCGGCGCGTAGGCGGGAATCCAGTCCGCTATGGTCGACCAGTCGGCCGGGTCGTGGTCGTCGCGCACCGCGTCGGGGCCGCCATAGACGAAGGCGTTGCGGTCGACGATAGGGCACGAGAAGGCGACGCGGATGCCGACATCGCCGGCGGCGCGGGCGACGTCGGCCGCCTCGTTGACCAGCCGGTCGGCGTTCAGCGAGTTGTGGCAGTGGACGGTGGTGGCGATGCCGCCGCGCGCCATCCGCGCGAACGCGACCGCCGCCTCCAAATAGGGGTCCGTCGGCGGCCGGCCTCGCAGCCCCGAGATCCAGGGCTCCAGGGCGTCGTCGGCGGCGCCGAACGCGAGCGGGCGCAACCCGTAGCCATGGTCGTGGGCGTTGACCATCGCCGGCATGGCAAGCAGGCGGTCGGCGCGGCCGGACGGCGTGGCGTTGCGGATATCGACGATCCGGCCGTCGGCGACGGTGATTTCGACGCCCCGCCGCGCGGGCTCGCCGCCCGGCCGCGCCAGCAGCCGCCCGGCTTGGATCGTGGTGGCGGTCATAGGCGGGTCCTCGCGTTTGATGTCAAGAAGGATACCGGCAAAGCCGTACGATCCCTCCGAGTGCCGGCTTTCCCTTTCGTCCTTACATTATTGTCATAGTCGGGCGTCGACCCGGCAATCCACGCTACGCCGCCGCATCCGTCACGCCATCAACTGCTCCATCGTGGTGCGCAGGTGGTCGATCATGACCGCAGCGGCGACCGCCGGCTGGCGGTGCTTTGGTACGATCAACCCGAGCCGGAGGTCGGCGAGGCCGCGATCGGCCAGCGGCACGTGTACCAGCTCGCCTCGCGCCACTTCGCCCATGAAGGCCAGCTTGGTGTAAAAGGCGATGCCCAGGTTGGCGGCCAGCATGTGCTTGATGAAGGTCAGCGTGTTGGAGGTCAGGAACGGCGTCGCCGCCGCCTTTGTGGCGGCCAGCTCGGCGTCCAGCAGCGAATTGATCGGTGCCGTGTCCTCCTGGAAGATCAGCGGATAGCCGGTGCATTCCGCCAGGGTCAGGATGGCGCGCCCGGCCAGCGGGTGGGCCGGCGCCATGATCACCCCCATCGGCATTGCGATCTCTTGGGCGAAGGCGACGTCGGCGTGGCCGTCCAGGCTGAACGACAGGCCGAGATCGGCGCGGCCGGCGGCCACCAGACCGGCAACCTCGCCTGGGCCGCGGGCGTCGATCTGGAACGTCACCGCCGGGTAGATGCGGTGGAACGCCTCGACGGCGTTGGCCAGGAAATCCACCAGCAGGCTGTCCAGCGAGACGATCTTGACCAGCCCGGCCTTGATCCCTTGCAGCGCGGCGATCTCCGACTGCACCCGGTCGAACTCGTACATCGTGGTGCGGACGTGGCGCAGCACCAGCTCGCCGGCCGGGGACAGGCGCAGCCCCGACGGCAGGCGCTGGAACAAGGGCGTGCCGATCTCCTGCTCCAATTTGAGGATCTGCCGGTTGATCGCCGACGACGCCACGTTGAGCGTCCGCGACGCCTTGCGGATGGAGCCGCGCCGCGCGACCTCCTCCAGGTATTTCAGAACGATCGCGTGCATCGGACGGATAATCCGGCCCCGACAGTTACAGCGCCTTGCAGCCGCGCCGTCAGCCTCCCTGACGCGGCCATGCCGCCACGACGGGATGGTCGAGCGGGCTGACGACGTCGGGGGCGTAACCGCCCGGTGCGTCCCAGCCGGTCACCGCGGGGCCGAAGAACTCGCGGTTGGCGGCGACGAACGGCCGGTCGGCGGCGGCGATCGCGTCCGCGTCGAAGATCGCCTCGACCGGGCAGACCGACACGCACAGCGCGCAGTCGATGCATTCGTCCGGCTGGATGTAGTACATCCGCCCGCCCTGGTAGATGCAGTCGACCGGGCAGACGGCGGTGCAGTCGCCGTCCTTGACGTCGATACAGGGCGCGGCGATGACGTAGGCCATGGCCGGCCTCAGCACCCCTGCCACTCGGGCCTGCGCTTCTCCTGGAACGCGCGGACGCCTTCGCGGCCGTCCTCCGACGCCAGCGCCTCGATCAGGGCCGGCACCTGCATCATGCGCGCCTCCAGCGGCGTCAGGTGGGCGGTGCGCTGGACGATCTGCTTGATGGCGCGCAATGACAGGGGCGCGCAGGCCAGGATGTCGGCGACCCAGCGGTCGACCGCCGCGTCCAGGCCCGCCCGCGGCACGACCTCGTTGGCCAGGCCCAGCTCGGCGATCTCCGCGGCGCCGATCCGCTTGCCCGTCAGCAGCATGGCCATGGCCCGTTTCTTCGGCATCAGCCGCGGCAGCAGGACGATGCCGCCGTCCAGCGGCAGCCGGCCGACGGTCGGCTCGGGCAGGCCGAGGGTCGCCTCCTCGGCGGCGACGACGATGTCGCAGCCCAGCACCATCTCGAAGCCGCCGCCCAGCGCGTGGCCGTTGACCCGGGCGATCACCGGCACGTCCAGCGTGGTGCGCAGCGAGATGCCGCCGAAGCCGTTGGGCCGCGGCTCGATCCAGTAGTCCAGGCCGTCCTTGTCGACCGACTTCATGTCGGCGCCGGCGCAGAACGCGCGGTCGCCGGCACCGGTCAGCACCACCACGCGGACGTCGCGATCGTGCTCGATCCGTTCCCAGACCTCCAGCAGCCGGCGCTCGGTGTCAGCGTCGATCGCGTTCAGCACCTCCGGCCGGTCGATGGTGACGCGGGCGACGTGGTCGACGACCTCGAACCGGACGGTCATCCGACCGCCCCGCCTGCGCGCATTCGGTCGACGGCGCCGGCGTCCAGGCCCAGTTCGGCCAGCACCTCGTCATTGTGCTCGCCCAGCGCCGGCGGCAGCTGGCGGACGGTCAATGGCGCATCGGACATGGCGATCGGCGTGCCGACCAGCCGGACCGGACCGGACGGGCGGTCGGCCAGATCGACGACCATCCGGTTGACCACGGTCTGCGGGTCCTCCAGCGCCTCGGCGAGCGTTTTGACCGGTGCGCACAGCAGGTCCTGTTCCTCCAGCCGGGCGATCCAGTGGGCGGTCGTCCCCTCGCGGAAGCGGCGGGCGAAGCGGTCCTGGAGTTCCGCCCGGTGCTCGCGCTGGCGGTCCAGGGTGGCCAGCCGATCCTCCTGCGACATGTCCACCAAGCCGAGCGCGGCGCAGATGTCGCGCAGCGGATTGGGCTTGAACGCGCCGACCAGGACCAGCGCGCCGTCGCTGGTCTCGAACACCCCGGTCAGCGGCATCGCCGCCCAGTTGAGCTCCTTGCCGCGCATCATCCACGTCGCCGCCTCCTGCATCTGCATGTCGAGCATGGAGTCGTACAGCGAGACATGGACGATCTGCCCCACGCCGGTCTTCTCGCGCTGCAGCAGCGCCAGCAGGATGCCCTGCACCAGGTGCATGCCGGCCGAATAGTCGGCCAGCGCGGTCGGGTAGATCGACAGCGGATGGCGCTCGTCGGCCTTGCGCCGCATCACGCCGGTCAGCGCCTGCGCCAGGATGTCCTGGCCGCCCTTGTGGGCGTACGGGCCGGTCGGGCCGAAGCCGGTGCCGGCGGCGAAGATGATGCGCGGGTTGATCGCGTGCAGCGCCTCGTAGCCGAGCCCCATGCGGTCCATCACGCCGGGCCGGAAGTTGTTGACCACCACGTCGGCCGTGGCGGCCAGCCGGCGCACGACGTCGCGGCCAGCCGGCGCACGACGTCGCGGCCCTCGTCGCTGCGCAGGTCCAGGGTGACGCTGCGCTTGTTGCGGTTCAGGCTGCTGAACACCGGGTTGTTGAGGCCGTCCGGGTCGTCGCCCAGGCTCCAGCGCGACAGGTCGCCGCCCTTCGCCTTCTCGATCTTGATCACGTCGGCGCCGTAGTCGCCCAGCATCTGGGTGCAGCACGGCCCCAGCATGACCTGAGTGAAGTCGATGACGCGGACGCCGGACAGGGGCAGGGGGTGGCCTTCGCCGTTGCCTCGGGTCATTGCGCGGCCTCCATGATCAGCGCGTTGGCGGCGGGGATGTCGCCCGGGTCGCCGCCGGCCGCGCGCACCGTCCGCTGGACCTTGGCGACGTCGACCCGGCGCACCGTCACCCCGGCGTCGAGCGCCAGCGCCGCGGCTGTCCCGGTGGCCTCGCCCATCGCCATGCAGGGCGGGATCTCGCGGCTGATCTTCTGCGCCTGCGGCGTCGCCGAATAATGCCGGCCGGCGACCAGCAACTGGTCGACCTCCCGCGGCACCAGTGCGCGGTAGGGCGTGTAGTAGTCGCGGCCGCGGGCGACGCTGTCGGCGAAGTGGACGCGAGTCATCACGTCCGGCTTGGTGACGACGTATTCGCCCTCCAGCATGCGGGTCTGCCGGACCCCGGTCTGCGGCGCCACGTCGACGATATAGGCGTCGGCGAAGCCTGGCATGTGTTCGCGCACATAGCCCAGCACGGCGTCGATCCGCCGCCTGCCCTCGAACTCGGCGCGGGTCAGGTCGTCGACCTTCAGCGCGTCGAGGCCGGTCATGTGCGGGCAGTTGCACCAGACCACGCCGGGCAGCGGCGTCTTCAGCCACCAATAGTCCCACGACCCGCCGATCAGCCGCTTGGCCTGGCGGTCGACCGTGGCGAACGCAGCGGGCTCATCGTACTCGAAGCGCTCCGCCGCCTCGGTATCGACGCCGCCCAGCCGGAACACCGTGGTGACGATGTACGAGCCGCCGGCGAAGCGAGCGCCGGCCGACGCCGCGACGTCCAGGTCGCCGGTGGTGTCGATGACCACGTCGCCCAGCACCGCTTGGCGGCCCTCCTTGGTCTCGCAGACGACGCCCTTGATCCGTCCGTCCTCGACCACGGCGTTGGAAAACCAGCTGTGCAGACGCAATTTGACGCCGGCCTCGACGACCATGTCGTCGGCCGCCCGCTTCCAGCCGTCCGGGTCGAACGCGGCGGCGAACACCACCGGGTGCGGCTTGCCGTGGGTGTGGAAGTCGAAGGTGCCCCAGCGCGACCATTTGCGCCACATCTGTGGCGTCCGGCGGACCTCGTCGCGGCGGTCGGCCTCGGGCGGGAACACGGCCAGGTTCCATTTGGCCATTCGCTCGATGATCTCCATGCCGATGCCGCGCACCGAGATCTCGGTGCCGTTGTGCATGTCGTCCAGCACCAGCACCATGCCGCCGGCGGCCAGCCCGCCAAGATAGGGATAACGCTCCAGCAGGGTCACCCCGGCGCCGTTGCGCGCGGCGGCGACGGCGGCGGCCAGCCCCGCGGGACCGCCACCGACCACGACGACGTCCGATTTGGCGACGACGGGTGCTGTGCGCGCGGCTTCGGTGATGGTCAGGGTCTCGGTCATGCGTGTCTCCGGGTGGCGGCGCCGGGCGCCGCGCTCGTGGGTGTCAATGGACGGCGGTCGGTTTCCAGGTGATCAGCCGGCGCTCGACCAACGCGGTGACGCTGAACAGAATCACCGACAGCAACGCGGCGAGCAGCACCGTGGCGTAGAGCAGCGACGACCGGAAATTGTAGGTTGCCTCGATGATCAGCGCGCCGAGGCCGAAATTCGAGCCGATCCATTCGCCGACGATGGCGCCGATGACGCAGGTCGTCGACGCGATTTTCAGCGCCGCGAACAGGAACGGCAGCGAGCTCTGCAAGCGGATCTTCCACAGGATCTCAGGCTTGCTGGCCGACAGCACCCGCATCAGGTCCAGCGCCTGCGGGCTGACCGCCTGCAGCCCGCGCACCATGTTGACCAGGGTCGGGAAGAAGCAGATCAACGCGGCGATTATGACCTTCGGCGTGTAGCCGTTGCCGAAGATCAGCACCAGGATCGGGGCGATCGCGATGATGGGAATGGTGTTGATGAACACCGCCAGCGGAAAGAACGCCTTATCCGCCGTCCGGCTGTGGACGAAGCCGATGGCGATCAGGATGGCGATGCCGTTGCCCAGGACGAATCCGGCCAGCGCCTCAGCCACCGTCGGCAGGAAGTTGCGCAACAGCAGCGGCGCCTTGTCGATCATGGTCGCCAGCACCTCGCCCGGGCTCGGGGCGATATAGGTGGGGACGCCCAGCACCGTGATGATCGTCTGCCACAGGGCGATCAGTCCGACCACCGCAAGCAGCGGCGGGACCCGGTCCCGCCACTTCTGCAGTGCCAGGCGGCGGGCCGCAGCAGTGGAGTCGGCGGCGGCGCTCATCAGCACGACTCCAGCAATGCGCGCAGATGCGCGGTGATCTTGACGAACTTCATCGAGTCGCGGTCGGCCAGCTTGCGCGGAAACGGCATGTCGACGTCGACCAGCTCGCGCACGCGGCCGGGATGACTGGCCAGCACCAGCACCTGCTGGCCCAGGAACGCCGCCTCGGGGATGCTGTGGGTGACGAACAAGATGGTCGTGCCGGTCTCCGCCCAGATCCTCAGCAGCTCCTCGTTCAGCTTGTCACGGTTGATCTCGTCCAGCGCGCCGAACGGCTCGTCCATCAGCAGAATGCGCGGCTGGCAGACCAGCGCCCGGGCGATGGCGACGCGCTGGCGCATGCCGCCGGACAACTCGTGCGGCAACGCCGTCTCGCGGCCCTTCAGGCCGACCATGGCCAAGAGGTCCTCCGGCGCGGCGTTCACCGAGACCTTGGCGGCGCGCCCGCCGACCTCCAGCGGCAGCCGGACGTTGTCGATCGCCGACCGCCACGGCAGCAGCGTCGCGTCCTGGAAGACGAACGAGAAGTCGCGGTCGATTCGCGCCTGCCGCGGCGTCTTGCCCAGCACGGCGATGTCGCCGCCGGCGACCGGCACCAGATCGGCGATGGCGCGCAGCAGGGTCGACTTGCCGCAGCCCGACGGCCCCAGCATGGTGACCAGCCCGCCCTCCGGGATGGTCACCGCGACGTCTTTCAGCGCGGTGACCGGCCCGGCGTCGGTGTCGAACCGAACGGTCGCGTCGCGGACCGACACCGCCGGCCGGGCGGCGGACCCGGGTTTTTCCCGCGACCGCCGCGTCGCCGCCGCCGCCTGGGCCGCCGCCATCACGACACCTTGGGCCGAACGTCCGCTGTGGCGTCCAGGATCGACAGAGTCATCACGTCGTCCAGCACCGGCACCTCGTCCTCGAACTGGCCGAGCTGGGCGTAGATTTCGATCTGGTCCTGCCAGTTGGCGGTGTTCATCGCGCCCCAGCCGTGCTCGCCCGTGGTCTCGTTGAAGCTGAAGCCCAGCACCGGGCCGACCGCCGCCAGCTCGCTGTCGCGGTCGAGGTTTGGATAGGTCTCCACCAGGATGTTGACCGCCTCCTCCGGGTTGTCCTTGACATAGCCCCAGCCGCGCGCCGACCCGCTCAGATAGTTGGCCAGCACGTCGCTGTGCTCGCCCAGCATTTCGTCGGTGGTGTAATAGACGTTGGCGTAGAGCTGTATGCCGGTGTCCCACAGCATCAGGTCGACCCGGTCGTCGCCCAGGATCGCCAGCGCGTTGGTGTTGGTCAGCCAGCCGGTCACCGCCTGCGCCTGGCCGCTCAGCAACTGGTTCATGTCGCTGCCCATGTTGACGATCTCGACCTGGTCCTCGGCGATGTCGTTCTTCGCCAGCAGCGCGCGCAATAGGATGAACGCGGTCGGCTGGGTGGCGATGGTCTTGCCGATCATGTCCTGCGGGCTGCTGATGGCGGCGCCGGCCAGCGAGAAATAGGTGAACGGGTGCTTCTGGTAGCCGGCGGCGAAGGCCGTGACCGGGATCCCCGCCGAGCGCGCCAGCATCAGCGACGGGCTCGACGACAGCTGGCCGACGCCGGCGCGGCCGGCCGCCACCGAGGCGACGCCGTCGACGCCGGGACCGCCGGGGGTGATCTCAAGCTCGACGCCGACTTCGTCGTAATAGCCCTTGGCCAAGGCCACGACCTCGCCCAGCAGCCCGTTGCTGGCCAGCCAGCCGAGCTGCATGCTGACGCGTGCGGCGCCCTGGGCGCGCGCGGTCACCGTGATCAGGCTGGGCGCCAGCGCCAGCGCGCCCGCCGTGGCCGTGGTCTTCATCAATTGACGCCGGGTGACCGCCGGCGATGGGGTCCTGCGCTCGATCATCGTGATGTCTCCCCTGTTGCGAAGCATGGTCGACGCCGCTGCCTTCGATCGGCCGGCGCGATTGGCGTCGTGACCCGATCGACCGTCGGCCCGCACATCGGCTGCCGCGCTTCCCTCCCTGCGGCGACCGCCCGTCGGCCGCCGATCCCACAGCGTGGCACGAATGACATGCTCGAAATAAGAACAATTTTTCGCATAAGTTGATGCCGAAACGGCAACACCTGGCCGCCGCGGGGCAGACGGGGTGTCGGCACCGGGCCAACCGCCCGGGTGGTATATTGTTTCACTGGAATTTGGCGTTCCGAGCCAAGGCGTCGTGTCGGGCGACCGGGACGGAACAAGATGTCGGGACAGGGCGCAGTCGCGACCGGCGAGCGACCCGGAACGGCTGCCGAACCGCTGCCGCTGCGGCATCGCCCGGCAGCTATTTCCCCGCCTATAGGCAACGGTGGCCCGGCCGCGTCAACCCGTGGTCTCGTTCGCCTCCAGACGCTCGTGCGCCTCCAGCCAGTCGTGCTCGGCCTCGGCCAGGTCGGCCTCGACGGCGTGCAGCGTCTTCTGCAGCTCGGTCAGGCGGCCGGTCGCGCCGTTGTACAGGTCGGGGTCGGCCAGTTGCGCCTCCAGGGCCGATTTGCGGTCGCCGAGGCGGGCGATGGCGGCCTCCGCTTCGGCCACCTTGCGGCGCAGCGGGGCGAGCGCGGCGCGGGCGGCCGCGGCGGCGCGGCGCTGGTCCTTGCGGGTCGCGGCCAGCGGTGTGCCGGGCCCGGGTGCCGACACCCTACCGGCCTGATCCGCCCGGCGGCGCTCGGCCAGCAGCCGGCGATAGTCGTCCAGGTCGCCGTCGAACGGTCGGACGCCGCCGTCGGCGACCAGCCACAGCCGGTCGGCGGTCAGCTCGACGATGTGCGGGTCGTGGGTGATCAGCACCACCGCGCCGTCGTACGCGGTGATCGCCTGGACCAGCGCCTGGCGGCTGTCGACGTCGAGATGGTTGGCCGGCTCGTCGAGCAGCAGGATATGCGGCGACTCGAGGCTCATCAGCGCGAACAGCAGGCGCGCCTTCTCGCCGCCGGACAGATCGGCGATGCGCGTTTCCGACCGCTGCTGGGGAAAGCCGAACCGGCCGAGATGGCTGCGGACTTTCTCCTCGGTCGCCATCGGCATCCGCTCCTTGGCCTGTTGCAGCGCGGTCAGACGCGGCGCCAGCTCGTCGGTCTGGTGCTGGGCGAAATAGCCGATCCTGAGCTTGGCCGACTTGCGCAGCCGCCCCGCCATCGGCGTCAGCCGGCCGGCCAGCAGCTTCAACAGCGTCGACTTGCCGTTGCCGTTGGCGCCCAGGAGGGCGATGCGGTCGTCGCTGTCGATCCGCAGGTTCAGCCCGCACAGCACCGGCGCGGCGCCATAGCCGGCGTCGACCGCCTCCAGGCCGATCAGCGGCGGCGACAGCGGGTCCGGCTTGGGGAAGTCGAAGGTCACCGTCCGCGCCTCGGCGACCGAGACGATCGGTTCCATCCGCTCCAGCGCCTTCAGCCGGCTCTGCGCCTGCCGCGCCTTGCTGGCCTTGTAGCGGAAGCGGTCGACGAAGGCCTGCATGTGCCGGCGCTGCGCCAGTTGCCTGGTCTGCAGCGCCGCCTGGTGTTCCAGCTTGAGCCGCCGGGTCCGCTCGAACCGGTCGTAGCCGCCGGCATAGGCGGTCAGCCGGCAATTGTCGACGTGGACGATCGAGTCGACCACGCGGTTAAGCAGGTCGCGGTCGTGGCTGACCAGCACCAGCGTGTGCGGGTAGGCCTTCAGATACCCTTCCAGCCATAGGGTCGATTCCAGGTCGAGGTGGTTGGTCGGCTCGTCCAGCAGCAGCAGCTCGGCGCGCAGGAACAGCGTCGCGGCCAGGGCGACACGCATCCGCATGCCACCCGACAGCGCGACGCAGGGGCGCGCCTGGGCGGCCTCGTCGAAGCCCAGGCCGGCCAGGATGGCGGCGGCGCGGGCCGGTGCGGTGTGGGCGTCGATATCGGCCAGCCGGGTGTGCACCTCGGCGATGCGGTGCGGATCGGTGGCGGTCTCCGCCTCGGCCAGCAGCGCCGCGCGCTCGCGGTCCGCGGCCAGCACGGCATCCAGCAGGCTGTCCTCGCCGCCCGGCGCCTCCTGGGCGATGGTCGCCACGCGCCAGCGCCGCGGCACGACGATGGCGCCGTCATCCGGGTGCAGTTCCCCCGTCAGCAGCCTGATCAGGGTGGTCTTGCCGGCGCCGTTCGGTCCCACCAGGCCGACCTTGTGGCCGCGGGAAATGGCCTGGGTGGCGTGGTCGAACAGCACCCGCGCGCCGATCCGATAGGTGAGGTCGTTGATCTGCAGCATCGCGGCGGTTTGGTAGCATGACTGGCGGCGGGCCGGTAACCCGGCGGTTGCCCCGACCGGCCGTGATGTCTATAACGCCGCGTCCCTCATCCCATCGGTTCAAGGATCCTGCGATGGCTCGCGAGCGCACCCTGTCGATCATCAAACCCGACGCCACCCGCCGCAACCTGACCGGCGAGATCAATGCCCGGCTCGAGAAGGCCGGTCTGCGCATCGTCGCCCAGCGGCGCGTCCGCATATCCCGCGAGCAGGCCGAAAAATTTTACGACGTCCACGCCGAGCGGGCCTTCTACGGCGATCTTTGCAGCTTCATGACATCGGGCCCGGCGGTGGCCCAGGTGCTGGAGGGCGAAGACGCGGTGAACCGGAACCGCGAGGTCATGGGCGCGACCAACCCGGCCAACGCCGAACCCGGCACGATCCGCAAGGATTTCGCCGAGTCGATCGAGGCCAACTCGGTGCACGGCTCCGACAGTCCAGAAAACGCCCAACGCGAGATCGCGTTCTTCTTCAGCGAGTGCGACATCGTCGGATAAGGCGGCAATCGGGATAGCGCGGTTCGGTCCCCATCCTTCGACAGGCTCAGGATGAGGGCAGGGGATGCGGCCCCTGGGGGTCCTCATGCTGAGCCTGTCGAAGCATCCTTCGACGGGTTCGGGCGTGCGGCCCCGCCGCGCCCATCAATCGTGGCCGCGGCGGCCGCACCGGCTCAGTTGAGCAGGAACACGGCCATGCCGATCAATACCAGCGATGCGCCGACGATGCTATAGGTGGTGAGCCTGAGGAAATCCGACCAAGCCGCCCGCTTGTCGGTCAGAAATTCATCGTCTTCGGGTGGCCTGTTCTCCGTGGTCATTCCCGATCCTCTTTTATTCAACCGACGTGTTTTGGCATTCGCATTTCATGGGTACTTAAAGTCGCAGGGTACGACTTGACAAGCAAATTTGGCAGATTTCGCTTCAGTTTGGGAACACGATTGCCGAATTGGTGCAACAATCTATCGGTCATCGGGCGCGCCGCGACACTTTCGGGTCGATGGACGGCGGGCCGACAAGGTCGGCATCCGGCCGGCCGACGCCGGTGATCAGCGTGGTCTCGTCGATCACCCGGATACGCCCCTCGGCCAGCAGGCGGAGGCTCAGCGGATAGATCCGGTGTTCTTCCCGCAGCACGCGCGCGGCAAGCGTCTCGGGCGTATCGCCGTCCAGCACCGCGACCGCGGCCTGGGCGATGATCGGCCCGTGATCCATCTCGGCGCGGACGAGATGCACCGTGCAGCCGGTCACCTTGACCCCAGACGCCAGCGCCCGCGCGTGGGTGTCGAGACCGGGAAAGGCCGGCAGCAGCGACGGGTGGATGTTGACCAGGCGGTCGCGCCAGCGATCGACGAAACCCGGCGTCAGCAGCCGCATGAAACCCGCCAAGCAGATCGCCTCGGCCCCGGCGGCGGCGATCTCGGCCTCCATCGCATG
>JAZFQW010000097.1:0-4865 GCA_036445335.1 Alphaproteobacteria bacterium
GCGGACCTTCAGCGGGAACCGGATGTTCTCGTAGACGTTCATGTTCGGATAGAGGCCGTAGCTCTGGAACACCATGGCAATGTCCCGATCCTTCGGATCGAGCTCGTTGACCACCCGCTCGCCGATCCTGATCGTCCCGTCCGTCGGATCCTCCAGACCAGCGATCATGCGCATGGTCGTGGTCTTGCCGCAGCCCGACGGCCCCAGCAGGACGAGGAACTCACGATCCGCGATCGTCAGGTGAAAATCATCCACGCCGACGAAGCTGCCCCACCGTTTCGTGATGTGCTCCAGCGAGATCTCCGCCATGGCAACCGCCCCTTGCATAGGAATGCAAATCCAGCATAGATATGCAGACGGCAATGGGCAACGGATTTTTGCAGTCGTATGCAAGGCATTCGGAACGAGCGATGCCAAACACCCTCGAGCCCCTTCGCAACGTCCTGAATAGCCTCAGTTCAGGCAGCGACGCGGAGGCGCGCAACCAGCCCTCACTTCTCACACTGGCCACGGTCTGCGCGGCGCCGTCTCGCCGGACAGCCGCTTGGATGTGGCGCACCCGGTAAACGACCTGGCCGGACCGCGACAGGTCAGGGAGAGCTGGCGTCAGCCACTGCGGCGCCCGATCGGCCGGCGGATCCGGGCCCCGTTAGTCCAGCCCCATGCAGTTGGCGTAGTAGGTGACGGTGGCGGGCCAGTCGGAGAAGATGGCGCGGATGCCGACGTCCTGGGCGAGCACGTCGAGCAGCGCGTACATGTCGCCGTCGTCGTCGATCGCCTCGGCGATGGTCCGGTAGTACCAGCCGCCGCCGTCGTTCAGCGGCCCGGAGCGCTCCAGGGTCCAGGTGATGATGTCGAGGCCGGCGGCGCGGGCGGCGCGGGCGTAGGCCGAGGGCACGATCCGGCCATCGGCGTCGAGCGCGACCAGCATCCACATCGGCGGGGCGATGATCGTCACGCCGCGGTCGGCGAGGTCGGCCATGCCCGGCGACCAGGTCGCCGGGTCGGCGTGGTCGAAGCGGTCGTCGCCGTAGCGGCCGTCGAGATAGACCGCCTGGGCGCCGAACTCCGGCTCGTGCTCGATCCAGTACTCCACGTCGGCGAGATCGAACGACTGCGCGAACACCCGGGATGGGTCGACCCCCGCCGCCCGGTACTCGTCGATCAAACGCTGGGCGTAGTCCGCCCGCGTATAGTCGCCGTCGAACGGCAGGGCCACGGCGGGGGCCTTCAGCTCGGGTGTGAAGCCGACACCCAGGCGGTCGAACAGCGCGATGCTCTCGGCGTGGCTGAGCAGCGTGCCCGACGAGGCGTAGAGGTCGGTGCGCCAGATCGCGGTGCCGCCCAAGTAGTCCTCGACCGTCGTGGCGGTCGGGTCGGCGGCGTCCATCTTGCCGCTGAGGGTCTTGAACTCGGCGAGCGTGATGTCGCTGGTGCAGCACCGCGCCGAGGCCTGCACGCCGGTGTCCGGATCGGCGGGAGTGAAGGGCCGGGTGCACTGCGCCGCCAGCTCCGGCACGGCGAGGATATTGGTGGTGGCGTGCAGGTCGCACTGCGAATGCCGGCAGACCAGCTGGCGGTCGCTGGTGAAGGTCACGTCGCACTCCAGGATGCCCGCGCCCATGCGCGCCGCCGCCTCGTAGGATTCCCGCGTATGCTCGGGGAACTGCAGCGCCGCGCCGCGGTGGCCGATCGAAAAATCGGTGCGCTGGAACGGCCCGGCGGCGCAGCGCCTAAGCGTGGTCTTGAGCGCCCCCTCGTCCATCGCCTCGACGAGGTAGAACGGCCGCGGTCCCAGCTGGATGGCGCCGCCATCCGCCTGGGCATGCGCGTCCGTCATGACGGCCGCCGTCGCGGCAAGTACGAAGACCGTCGTCGCGATCCGCATCGCGCGCTTCCGTCCAGGGTCGAATGTTGTCCAGCTGTACTCGTGCGAACGATGTCCAATATATCGCGCGTTCACAACCCCTCGCCGCCGAACAGTCCGGCCAGGTAGTCGACCATCTCAGGGACCATGCGGGCGCCCCAGCCCTGGGCCTTGGCGACGCCGAGGAGGTGTTTGGTGGCCGGGGAGATAAAGCTCGGCGCGCCGAAGGCGTCGGCCATCGCGGTGTAGTAGCCGACGTCCTTGCGGGCATTGGCGATCGAGAAGGCGAGCATGTCGGGCTTGCCGTCGACGGCGTTCGCCTTGACGAAGTCCATCATTCCGGAATGCAGCGGGCCTGCCGCCATCACCTTGTAGAGCGTCTCGCGCCTCAGGCCGGCGAGGTCGGCCATGGCGAACGCCTCCGACATGGCGCACGCCGTCGTCATGGCGAAAAAATTGTTGATCAGCTTCAGGGTATGGCCGGCGCCCAGCGGGCCGACATGGAAGATGTTCTCGCCGAGATCCTTCAGGACCGGCTCGGCCCGGCCGTACGCGGCCTCGGTGCCCGCCGCCATGATGTTGAGCAGGCCGTCGCGGGCGTGGGCCGGCGTCCGCCCCAGCGGCGCGTCCACCATCATCGCGCTCCTGGCGGCGAGCGCCGCGCCGATGCGCTTGGTGGACTCCGGCAGCGACGTGCCGAAATCGATGACCAGCGCCCCGGCCGGCACGGCCGCGATGGCACCGTCGGGCCCGAACATCACCGATTCGACGGCATCGGAGGTGTCGACGCACAGCATCACGATATCCGACCCCGCCGCCAGCGCCGCCATCGTCCCGGCCTCGGCCGCGCCGCGCGCGACGGCAACGTCGATCGGCGCCCGATTGCGGTGGGCGATCACCGTCACCTGGTAGCCGACGGCCTGAAGCCGCTCGACGATCGCCGAGCCCATCAGGCCAAGCCCGACGAAGCCGATCCTCGGTCTCGAATTCATCGTCCTCGCTCCCTGTTGGCGTTTGCGCAACGACCGGGCCGCGCCGCCGGACGCTTGCCGACCCGGCTTGCTTTGCCGGACGCACCGTAGCACGCTCGAGTCCGGCCGGCGCCATCGGGCGCCCGCCAGCGGGCTGGAAGGGACCGTGCATATCCAGGCAAGAGCGATGGAGACGGCCGTCGCGCGCATCTTCGAGGCGGCCGGCTGCGGCGCCGACGAGGCCGGCTGCGTCGCCCGCCATCTGGTCGACTCCAACCTGTGCGGCCACGACTCCCACGGCGTCATCCGGGTGCCGCGCTATATCGGGTTCCTGCAGGCCGGCAACGTCCGCCCCGGGCAGCGGATGACCGTGGTCACCGAGACCCCGACGGCGGCGGTGATCGACGGCAATATGGGCTTCGGCCAGGTGATCTGCGAACAGGCCATGGACCTGTTGGCGGACAAGGCCACGGCGCACGGCCTGGGCCTGGTAACTATCCGCCGGGTCGGCCACGCCGGGCGGCTGGGCGACTGGGCGGAACGCCTGGCCCGCCGCGGACTGATCTCGCTCCATTTCCTGAACACCACGGGGCTCGGCATGTTGGCGGCGCCGTTTGGCGGCAGCGACCGGCGGCTGTCACCGAGCCCGATCGCCATATGCGTGCCGCGCGATGGGCGGCCGCCGATCCTGCTCGATTTCACCACGACGGTGGCGGCGGAGGGCAAGCTGGCGGTGGCGCGCAACAAGGGCGAGCCGGTCCCGGCCGGAACGATCGTCGACAAGGACGGCCGGCCGACCACCGATCCCAACGACTTTTACGCCGGCGGCGCGCTGCTGACGATCGCCGGCCACAAGGGGCACGGACTCAACATCGTCGCCGACATACTGGCCGGGGCGCTTTCCGGCGGCGGCTGCACCGCGCCCGGTGTCACCGTTTTGGAGAACACCATCACCAGCATCGCCGTCGACCCGGCGCCGCTGGTCGACCGCCCGCGCTACGAGGCCGAGATCGAGCGGTTCGCCGACTGGGTCGTCGGCTCGCCGCCGGAGGATCCGGCGCGGCCGGTGCTGCTGCCCGGCGACGTCGAGCATCGAACGCGGCAGGAGCGCACGGCGGCGGGGCTGCCGATCGACGACCAGACCTGGCATCAGATCCTGGACGCCGGCGCGACGGTCGGCGTCGCGGCCGCCGAGATCGAGCGATTGGCCGGAAAGCCGCCAACCCGCGGGTGACGCCATCGCCGTCGCACCGAGGACCCGACGGCGCGGCCCGTCAAACCGCACTGCTCACACCGGCCACTGTCGGCGTGACAGTGCCACGCAAACCGCGGCCAGTATGGGAAATTCAGGTTAACCGCTGTCGACCAGGGCCTGCAGCAACTCTAGCGTGACGACGCCGTCGGTCGGCAGCCGGTTGGCGGCCTGGAAGGCGCGGATCGCGGCGCGGGTCTGGCGCGCCAGC
The DNA here is from genome assembly GCA_036445335.1 of Alphaproteobacteria bacterium. GTDB lineage: Bacteria > Pseudomonadota > Alphaproteobacteria > DSM-16000 > Inquilinaceae > JAZFQW01. The sequence continues at coordinate 4,302 of JAZFQW010000097.1, forward strand.
GCGCCGTCGGCCGGCCCCGGGTCGTAACCGCGCTCGGCCAGAAAGACTTGCGCGGCGCTCACCCACGACGGGCGGACAAGGGAGTCCTGCAGCCAGATCGGGCTGCTGTCGTCGCCTCCGGCGGCGGCCAGGACGAACCACCGAACGGCTTCGACCGAATCCCGCGAAACGCCGCGCCCGAGAATGTACATGGCGCCCAGGTCGTTCTGGGCCGCCGCAACGCCTTGGTCGGCGGCGAGGCGGAACAACCGCACCGCCTCGGCGTCGTTCTGTGCCACGCCGCGCCCGCGCTCGTACATCCAACCAAGGTTGTATTGGGCGACGGCGTGACCCCGCTCGGCCGCGAGGACGTACCGCCGGACGGCTTCCGGCTCGTTGCGGGGCACCCCGCGCCCTTCCTGGTACATCCATCCGAGGTTGACCTGGGCGGCGCCATACCCCTGTTCGGCGGCCAGGCGGAACCACCGCACGGCCTCCGGGTCGTCCTGCGGCGCGCCGCGGCCATCGCGGTGCATGATGCCGATCTTGTTCTGCGCCCGGACGTCGCCTTGCTCCGCCCTGGTT
>JAZFQW010000098.1:0-4992 GCA_036445335.1 Alphaproteobacteria bacterium
CACTGCAGCGCCGCGTGTTCCAGGAACTTTTCTTGCAGCGGATGCAGTTCGTCGCCGTTGGCCATGCCCTCGATAGTCTCCACGGTTCGGCCCGCGGCCTCGGCGCCGAGGACTAGGCAGGCGCAGACCAAGCGGCCGTCGAGCATGACGCTGCAGGCGCCGCAGTCGCCCGACCCGCAGCCCTCCTTGCTGCCGGTGAGGTGAAGCTCGTCGCGCAGCACGTCCAGCAGGGTCTGGTCCGGTTCGCACAGGAACTCGACCGGGTCGCCATTGACGGTGGCGGATATGTGATTTTTGGCCATCAGTTCCCTCTCGCCCGCTCGTGCGCGATCCCGGCCGCGCGGCGTGCCAGCACGCCAGCGACCTTGATTCGGTGTTCCTTGGTGCCGCGTTTGTCGTCGATCGGCCGGCAGGCGGCACGCGTCGCCTTCTCCAGGCCCGCCAGCGCGGCGTCGTCGAGTGTCGACCCGATCAGCGCGTCGGCGGCGTCCGGCACCAGCAGAACGCGTTCCGCCACCGCCGCCAGCGCGACCCTGGCCGCGACGCAGGTCCCGTCGGCGTCGAGCGACAGGCTGACGCCCGCGCCGACCTCGGCGATGTCCATCTCGGTGCGCGGAATGAATCGCAGATATGCGTCGCCCGACCGCGGCGGGCGCGGCGGGAGGATGATCGACGTGACGATCTCCCCTTTTTCCAGCGAGGTCTTGCCGGGGCCGGTTCCGATCCTCTCGACCGGAACCTCGCGGCGGCCGTTCGGCCCGTCCACGGCGACCAGCGCGCCGGCGGCGACCAGCGCGGGCACGCTGTCGGCGGCCGGGGAGGCGTTGCAGAGATTGCCGCCCAGGGTGGCGCGACCCTGGATCTGGGTCGAGCCGATCAGCTCCGCCGCCTCCACGACGCCGGGCCAGACCGTCTTGAGCTCGGGATGCTCGGCCAGCTCCGCCGCCGTGACGGCGGCGCCGATGCGAAAGCCGCCGCCGTCCGCGACGATGCTCCGCAGCTCCGGAATCCTCTTCAGGTCGACGACGAGTCCTGGCTCGATCACGTCGGCGCGCAACTGCACCAGCAGATCGGTGCCGCCGGCCAACATGCGCGCGTCGCCGCTGGCGTCGACCAGCAACCCTACAGCCGCGTCGAGTGTTTCTGGGGCCTCATACCGCATGTCGTCCGTTCTTCCTCCCTCATGATCGGCCTGCGTCTGGAACCGAGCTGTTTGAACACAGGATCGCACAGGGACCGGAGTCCGTGTACCGATTCCGATAGATGGCCGGGCGAGGTCGCTCCTGGCCGGCGATCCGGTTCACACTATTCAAGTCGCGGGCACCGCCGCAAGCCGCGAACATGGCACGTGCGCATGGTCACGGTCGAACATGGGGGGGCTTGGGCCGGATCACCTCCTCCGACCCATTTGTGCATCCTTGACCATCTCCGGTCAAATCCGCTCTGCGATGCCGGCGCCGACGGCGAAATCCTCGCGCCGCGTCCGGTGTCGACCGGCGTCTTGCGGCGCGGCGCGTGTTCGGCCATCTTTGCCGGCGGGTGCCGCCACCGGATCCCGGGCCGAGGCCAGGACCGGCGCGGTGATCGAATGCGCGAAGAGGAGAGACCATGAAAGCGAAGACCGCGGCCGTCGCCGTGGCCGGCGTCCTGTTGGCCGGTTGCGTGCAGAATCCCGAGACCGGCCAAACCGAGCTCAGCCGGGCCGGCATCGGCGCCGGCCTTGGCGCCCTGGGCGGCGCCATCATCGGCGGCATCGCCGACGACGGCAGGGGGGCGCTGATCGGCGCCGGCATTGGCGCGCTGGCCGGTGGCGCCGTCGGTTCGTACATGGACAACCAGGAGGCGGAGTTGCGCGAGGAGCTGGCCGGCTCCGGCGTCGACGTCACCCGCCAGGGCGACAACATCCTGCTCAACGTGCCGGGCAACGTCACCTTCGCGACCAATTCGTCGGACATCCGACCGGAGTTCTACACCACGCTGAGCGAGCTTTCGGGCACGCTCGGCGCCTACGAGCAGACCTATGTCGACGTGATCGGCCACACCGACAGCACCGGACCGGCGGACTACAACCAGAGTCTGTCGGAGCGGCGCGCCAAGTCGGTCGCCGACTATCTGTCGGCCAACGGCGTGATCGCCCAGCGGATCGCCATCGGCGGCTTCGGCGAGACCCAGCCGATCGCCGAAAATGCCACCGCACCCGGCCGCCAGCAGAACCGCCGGGTCGAGATCGTCCTGCGGCCCTACACCGGGTAGCGCGGCGCGGGGGGTACCGGGCGTGGAGGTTGCCACGGACCGTCTCAAATCGGTTCAAGCTCGCACTTGTCACACTGGCCGCGGTCTGCGTGGCCCTGTCGGCGCGACAGCGCCGCGCAGACCGAGGCCAGTGTGAGAAGTGCGGGCTAGACGCGTTCGGGATGGTGTCTTGCCGGACTCCCTCATTCCGTCAGGACCAGCGTGTCGTCGGGCGACCATGAGCACCACAGCTCGTCGCCGATCGCCACGCCCGTAACGGTGCTGCGTGCGCTGTTCTGCAGGTGGGCGTGCACCGTCCGGCCGACGCCGTCGGTAACGTAGACGAAGCTGGCGTGGCCGTAATAGGCAATCTCGGTTACGGTGCCGCGCAGGCGGTAGCGGTCGTCCGGCGGCGGCTGGTGGTCCAGATGCACCTTCTCCGGCCGCACCGCCACGCCGACCGCGCCGCTGGCCTTGCCGACCGACGCCAGCGGCAGGCGGCCCAGGCCCTGCACCTCGATCAGCGCCCGGCCGCCATCGACGCCGGCGACCCGCCCCTCGAACAGGTTCATCTTGCCGATGAAATCGGCGACGAAGCGGCAATTGGGGTACTCGTAGAGCCGCGATGGCGCGGCGACCTGCCGCACTCGGCCCAGCTCCATGACGGCGATCCGGTCGGCCATCGACAGCGCCTCGGTCTGGTCGTGGGTGACGATGACGAAAGTGATGCCCACGGTTTCCCGCAGATGGACCAGCTCCAACTGCATGGCCTCGCGGAGCTTGGCGTCCAGCGCCGACAGCGGCTCGTCGAGCAGCAGCACCTTCGGGCGCTTCACCAGCGCGCGCGCCAACGCTACCCGCTGGCGCTGGCCGCCCGACAATTGGTCGGGCCGGCGGCCGCCCAGTCCGCCCAGCTTGACCAGTTCCAGCGCCGCGTCGACCCGCCGGCGGACATCGGCCTTCGCCACCCTGGTGACCTTGAGACCGTAGGCGACGTTGTCGAACACCGACATGTGCGGAAACACCGCGTAGGACTGGAACACCATGTTGATCGGCCGCCGGTTGGGCGGGACCCGCGACATGTCCCGGCCGTCGATCAGGATCGCGCCGGCGCTGGGATGCTCGAAGCCGGCGAGCATCCTGAGCAGAGTCGTCTTGCCGCAGCCCGACGGGCCGAGCAGCGCGAAGAATTCGCCTTCCTCGATCTCCAGCGAGACGTCGTCGACCGCGGTGACGTCGCCGAACCGCTTGCTGACGTCGCGAATGCCGATGATGCCGCGCCGCTGTGTCATTGCCTCATCCCCGATCCGATCGGTGCTTGCTCTGCAGCCACATGGCGAGCGCCGTCAGCGCGATGGTGACCACGATGAGGACGGTTGACGCCGCGTTGACTTCCGGCGTCACGCTGAAACGCACCATCGAATACACCTTCACCGGGAAGGTGACGGTGTCGGGGCCGGACGTGAAGAAGGTGATGACGAAGTCGTCGAGCGACAGGGTGAAGGCCAGCAGCCCGCCGGCGATCAAGCCCGGCTTCATGTAGGGGATCAGCACGTCGCGGAAGGTCGCCCACTCGCCGGCGCCCAGGTCCTTCGCCGCCTCCTCCAGTTCGCGGTTGAAGTTCGCCAGCCGGGCCCGCACCACCATGGCGACGAACGGGAAGCTGAATGAGATATGGGCGATGATGATTTTGCCCAGATTGAGCGGCCACGGCAGGGTGCTGGGCCAGCCCAACCTGGCGAAGAACACCAGCATGGCCACGCCCATGCAGATCTCGGGAATCACGATCGGCAGCGCCACCGCGCCCTCGTAGGGCGCCTTGCCGGGGAACCGGAACCGCCACAGCAGCAGCGCGACCATGGCGCCGAGGACGACGCTGACCAGGGTGCTGACGAGCGCGATGGTCAGCGAGTTGCCGAAGGCCTGGATCAGGCCGTCGTTGTTCAGCGCCCGGTCGTAGTATTTCAGCGTGAAGCCCCGCCAGACGATGTTGCGCCGGCTGTCGTTGAAGCTGAAGGCGACCAGGGTGACGATCGGCGCATAGAGAAACAGCAGGGCGGCGGCGAAGGTCAGGCGCAGCCACAGCCGGCGGCTGTAATCCAGCGGGCCGATCGGGTCGCGCCGCGCGCGGCGGCTGTCGACGGCCGCCATCACCCGGCCTCCGGGCCCGACGCGCCGCGCGCCAGCACCGCCCGTAGGGCCAGCGCGAAGAATGTCGCATACATTAAGATGAACGACAGCGCCGCGCCGAACGGCCAGTCGTTGGCGCTCTTGAACTGGCGCTCGATCACGTTGGCGATCATCTGGCTGTCGGTGCCGCCCAGCAGGTCGGGTGTCAGGAAGGAGCCGAGCGCCGGGATGAAGGTGATGATCGTGCCGGATACGATGCCGGCCTTGGCCAGTGGCACGACGATGGTGAAGAAGCTGCGGACCTGGCCGGCCCCGAGGTCCAGGCTGGCCTCGATGTACGACCGGTCGAGCCGCTCCAGCGAGGCATAGAGCGGCAGCACCATGAACGGCAGGTGGACATAGACCAGGCCGAAGACGACGGCGACGTTGTTGTAAAGCAGCTCCAGGGCGGAGAACTCGGCGCCCAGCAGCTGGTACCCGCCGAGGCCGAGCAGGCCGAGCAGCCCGTTGCCCAGGTCCCACAGCCATTCCAGCGTGTAATTGACGTAGCCGCGGGTGCGCAGCACGGCGATCAGGGCGTAGGTGCGGATCAGCAGGTTGGTCCAGAACGGCAGGATGATCAGCAGCAGC
>JAZFQW010000099.1:0-2511 GCA_036445335.1 Alphaproteobacteria bacterium
GACCGAGCCGGAACCGGACCGTCCAACGCTTCCGGAGCACGACTACGCGCCGAAGGGGGGGTGAGGGGAAAAGGACCCAGGGTCCTTTTTCGCAACGAAAAAGGACCCTGGGTCCTTTTCCCCTCACCCCCGCGCCGCGTCCGCGATCAGTTCACTCAGCGACGGGTGGGCGTGCACGATCGCGGCCAGGTCATCGACCACGGCGCCCATTTCGATCGCCAGCGCGCCGTGACCGATCATCTCCGCGGCCATTGCGCCGACGATCCCCATGCCCAGCACAAGTCCTGAGTCGGGGTCGATGATCAGCTTCGTGAGCCCGTCGGCCTGCGACAGGCTCACCGCGCGGGCCGATTCGCTCCAGTCCGCCCGCCGCACGGCATGGGGAATCCCCTGCGCGACCGCCTGGGTCTCGGTGAGTCCGCACCAGGCGATCGGCGGCTCGGTGAAGACAACGCTCGGGACCGCACGTGGCTCGAACGTGCTGTCGTGGCCCGCGACAATCTCCGCCGCGGTGCGGCCCTGGTGGATCGCGCGGTTGGCCAGCATCGGGCCGCCGGTCACGTCGCCGACGGCAAAGATCCGCTCGTTGGAGGTGCGGAGCTGTTCGTTGATGCCGATCGAGCCATCGTCGGCTGTCTCGACCTGCGCCTTGTTGAGTGCAAGTTCGCCCGTGCGCGGCGCGACGCCGTGCGCGAGCACCACGTGCTCGAAGACGCTCGTGCCGCTGCCGGCAACCTCGACCTGTACACCCTCGTCGGCCTCACCGAGCACGGTGGCCGTCGTCGCCACGCTGATCCCGTCGAGCAGCCGACCGAGCCGGCGCTCCAGCTGGCGGACCAGGTCGGCGTCGGCGTCGGTGAGCAGACGCTCGCCCGGCGCGGCCAGCGTGACCCGGCTGCCCAGCGCCGCACATGCCGCGGCCGTCTCCACGGCGGCGGCCTCGCCGCCGATGACGAGCAACGTCTCCGGAAGCTGCTGCCGCAGCAACACGCCCGCCGGAGCGGTGTAGGCGACGGAGTCCGGCCATCCGCCCAATGGGGGCGTGGGATCGGCGCCGGTCGCGATGATCGCCCGGCGGAAACGCACGCGGGCGTTGGCGCCGTTGTGCACGACCAGCTGGCGGGGGCCTTCGAAGACGGCGACGCCGCGGATGATCTCGACACCGCGGTCGGTGCACAGCCGCTCGAGCCGGGTCGTGAGCGCTTCGCCGACCTGGTCAGTCCACTGGCGCAGTTGCGGCAGATCGACCTGTCGCTGCCCGAACCCGACCCCGCACGCCGCGGCGTTGTCGGCGGCGAGGCACACCCTCGCGACGTCGGCGATCGTCTTTGAAGCCAGCCAGGCCAGGTGCGGGCACGCGCCGCGCGGGTCCACGAGGATCGTCGGGACGTCCAGCTCCGACGCCCGAAGCGCCGCCGCGTAGCCGCCGGCGCCGCCCCCGATGACGGCCAACGTCGTTTCCTGGGTGAATTGTCCGACGACCATGCCCGTATTCCATCGGCTCGCAAGGCTGGTCGGCTCGACCCGCGACCGCCGCCGTTTTCGCGGCGCCGGTCCTATACTTCACAGCGCCCCGACTTTGATCACATGGAGATGGCATGAGCAGCAAGAGGTTGGGGGCGCCCGGGAGCGGCCGCGCGGCAGCGGCAACCGTCTCTCTGGCACTGGCCGCCGTGGTCGGAGCCCAGAGCAGCTTCGACTTCGCTGAGCCTGTCGTCCTGGACATCGGCTTCGATGCCTACCCAAACTCCGTGGATGCCGGTCACATCGACGGCGACCCGTGGATCGACCTGATCCTGTCGGGTCGCAACAACGACGGCTTCGCGGTGATCTTCTACGGCACCCCGGGCGGCTTCGGCCCGCCGGTTCAGTTGGACATGGGCGGCCAGACCAACTGGGCGGTGGTGCGCGCCTTCGATACCAGCGACGGATTCAACGACCTGGTCCTCAGCCACCGGTCGGGGCTGGGACGAATCTCCGTTATCGCGGGCAACGGCACGCAGCTGCCCGGCGATCCGGTCGTGTACCCCGTCGGCCGCAGGCCGCAGCTTCTGGGCGTCGCCGACTTCGACGGAGACCTGGACCTCGACCTGGCCGTGCTCAACACCGGCACCTTCGACGTCTCCATCCTGGTCAACGACGGCAACGGCGTCTTCACACTCGTTCAGCGGATCGCCGTCAACCGGACGGCCAGCAGCTCAGCCTCGCCCAATTGGGCACAGATCGTCGATGTCGATGGCGACGAGCACCTCGACATCGTCACGATGAACATCCAGTCGCACGGTGTGGTCAGCGTCCTTCACAACCGGGGCGACGGAACCTTTGACACGGCGGTCCAGCACGCGGTGGCCGGTATCGAGACCGGCGAGGCGATGAGCACGCTCACCGCCGCCGACCTCGACGGCGACAACGACGTGGACCTCGTGACCAAGGTGGGTGACCTGAGCTTCCAGGACCGGATCGTCGTGCTGACCAACGACGGCACCGGCTCGTTCGACACGGCCGCTCAGA
>JAZFQW010000100.1:0-5917 GCA_036445335.1 Alphaproteobacteria bacterium
GGGCGCCGCAACTCCTGCTCCAGCAGCGCCGCCGCGTCGGGCTTGTAGAACAGCCTGGTCTCGAAATCGAGGCCGGGCGACAGGCCGAGAAAGGCGTGGGTCGGCCGCGCGAAGCAATAGACGCAGCCGTGCTCGCAGCCGCGGTACGGGTTGATCGAGCGGTCGAACGGGACGTCGGGCGAGCGGTTGCGGGTGATGACGGTGCGGGCGCTGTCGACGGTCAGCGTCGTGCGCAGCGGCGGCAGGTCGTCGTCGGGGTCGTCCCAGCCGTCGTCCACCGCCGCGCGCTCGTGCGCCTCGAACCGGCCGCTGCGGTTGCTGACCGCCCCGCGGCCCTTGCGCGGCCGTTCCGGCAGCCGATCGGACTGTGCCTCGACCATGGATCGAGGATAGTGCCAATTAGAGAACAAATAAAGAACAAATGCGAGATTTGCGGCGCCGAGGGACGCTGTCCCGTCGACGCGACAGCGCCGCGCAGACCGTGGCCAGTGTGAGAAGTGCGGGCTACGAGCCCTGGTGCTCCTTCAGCCGCGGCAGCAGCTCGACGAAGTTACAGGGGCGGTGGCGGTAGTCGAGCTGGTACTGCAGGATGCCGTCCCAGGCGTCCTTGCAGGCGCCGGTCGAGCCGGGCAGGGCGAACAGATAGGTGCCGTTGGCGACGCTGGCGGTGGCGCGGCTCTGGATCGTCGAGGTGCCGACCTTGTCGTAGCTGATCATGCGGAACAGCTCGCCGAATCCGGGGATGTCCTTTTCGCCGACTGCGGCGAGCGCCTCCGGCGTGATGTCGCGGCCGGTCACCCCGGTGCCGCCGGTCGAGATCACCACTTCGATCTCGGGGTCGGCGATCCAGCGGCGCAGCAGGTCGACCACCGCGTCGAAGTCCTCGCGGACGATGGTCCTAGCCGCCAGCCGGTGGCCGGCGCCGGTCAGCCGGGCGACCAGCAGGTCGCCGGAGGTGTCGTCCGCGGCACCGCGGGTGTCGGACAGGGTCAGGACGGCGATGTTGACCGGGACGAAGGGCCGGTTCTCATCAATTCTCGCCACGGTTGGCGACCTCTAGATCTCCATTGTCCAGGGACGTATAACGCGGCCACGCGCCGGCGGCAATGCGATCCATGGACGGTGTCGGCTGCCCCAGCCGCTGGCGATAGATCCACAGGTTGGCCAGCACCCGTTCGATATAGCCGCGCGACTCGCGGTTCGGAATGCTCTCGATGAACAACAGCGCGTCGTTGTCGTATTGGGTGTTGCGCAGCCAGGTCCGCAGGTTGCCCGGGCCGGCGTTGTAGGCGATCAGCATGCGCATCACGTCGTTGTCGACGCCGCGTTCCCGGCCCAGCAATCGGGCCATGTAGTCCTGGCCGAGCTGCAGGTTCTGCGCCGGATCATAGAGCCGCCGCCGGCCCAATTGGCCGCGGAAGCTGCGGCCGCCGATGAAGATCGCCGTGCGCGGCATCAGCTGCATCAGACCGCGCGCCCCGGCGCGGCTGCGCGCGGTCGGGTTGAATCGGGATTCCTGGCGCATCACCGCGTGGATCAGCGCCCGGTCGACCTGGTAGCCCTCGGTCGGCTCCCAATTGGTCAGCGGGTAAAGCGCCCCATCGTAGTAGCCGCCATCGCTCGGCCGGACGTTGCCGCCGACCGCCAGCGCCAGGCGCGGCAGCCCGGCCTGGTCGGCGATCGCCACCAACGCCTGTTGGACCAGCGGCGGCGCATCCGCCGGCCGGATGCGGATCAGCTCGCGGTTGGCCAGATCGAAGTTGCCGATCTGCAGCAGGCCGACCGCGCGGTGCGCCGCCGGCACCGACGCCACGGCCTCGAAATGGGCCTCGGTCAGTGGCGGCGCGGCGAAGTTCAGGCGGCTGTCGACGCCCAGGCTGCGCAGCGCCAATTGGCCGTAGAATGTGCGCGAATGCTCCGCGGCGTGCCCGAGCCACTCGCTCACCGCCTCGGGGTTGCGGTTGCGCAGATGGGCGCGCGCCGCCCAGAAGGCGCCGGCGGAACGGCCCCAGGACGAGCCGCATTCGGCGTTGGCGAAGTTCTCGAAATGGCCGGCCGCGGCCTCGTAGTCCTGCATCCGCCACGATGCTAGACCGGCGACCCAATACGCCTCCGGCGCCCGCCCGCCGGATCGCTCGGCGCTGGCCGTGGCGTGTTCCAGCGCCTTGTCCAGGATGCTCTCGTGAAAATAGCCGGCCGCGATGTCGGCGCGCAGACGGTCGAATTCGACCCGATGCAGCCGGCCGCGCCGCTCCTCCAGATAGTTGAGCGCCACCGTCACGTGGCGCCGCCGCAGGTACCTGGCGACCTGTCGTTCGATCGCGCGGTTGCGCCGTCGCCCCAGGTCGTACCGGCAGCTTTCCACGCCGAAATTCTCCACCGTGCCATATTGCCGGTTGATGCTGATCGCCCGCTGCGGCCGCCGCGCATTGGCCGGGCGGCGGGTCATCGCAAGCTCGTAGATCCGCCGGGCGTTCGGGTGGTCGGCGTAGTTCGCCATCCAATCGCGCAGCTCGCCGTACCGCGACCGCCAGGCCGTCGGGTGCATATAGCGTTGGTACAGCACATGGCCCATCAGCCGCCGGTCCTCGATCTCCGCGATCAGACCGTCGGCGGCGTCCATGTCACCGGCCTCCTGCAGAGCAAAGACGCGGCGATAGCGCTCGACGTCGGCGGGCGACAGAAAATAGGCGGCCAGAAGGGGATCGTCCGGCGCCTCGAGACCGTTTTCGGTGGTCGTCAGCCGGACGCCCGGCCCGACCGTCTTCAACGGCGCCGCCGGTCCGGCCGCGGCCAGGGCCGATACCGCCATGGCGGTGAGGATCGCAAGCAGGGCGGAAAGCGTCGCCCGCAGCGAAAAACGGCGGTCGCGCGGCCTGCTGCGCCTACGCGACTTCCTGCTCCGTCGGCGTAATATTCCCATCGTCATATGACTTGATACCTAAATCCATGCGGTGCGACAAGTTAATGCATACATCCAAATAGTTAAAAACCATTAATATTCTACAGTCGTAGAAATAAACAAAATCTTCGATTCCTTTATCGTAATATTATTACTCAGGAGACCGGCGAATTGGTTCCGATCTTTTGCTTGATTGTTAACAAGTCGCGCCAAGCATCCCTTTTTAGCGCCGGCTGCCGCAACAGATAGGCGGGATGGTAGATCGGCATCGCAGGGATCGGCGCGGCCAGGCCCGGGGAGGTGTGGTCGAACCAGCGTCCGCGCAGCCGGGTGATGCCCTCAGTAGTGGACAGCAGCGCCTTCGCCGCGGTGCCGCCGGCCAGGACCAGCACCTTCGGGCGAACCAGCGCGATGTGGCGCTCGGCGAACGGCAGGCATACGGCGATCTCGCCGGCGTTGGGCTGGCGGTTGCCGGGCGGCCGCCAAGGCAGGATGTTGGTGATGTAGACCCGGGTCCGGTCGAGGCCGATGCCGGCCAGCATGCGGTCCAGCAGTTGCCCCGACACGCCGACGAAGGGCAGCCCCTGCCGGTCCTCCTCGCCGCCCGGCGCCTCGCCGACCAGCATGATGTCGGCCCGCGGATTGCCGTCGCAGAACACCAGGTTGGTCGCGGTGTGCTTGAGCGGGCAACCGTCGAACCGGCAAAGCGCGTCCTTGAGTTCGGCCAGGGTGGCGGCGCTGGCCGCCAGGGTCCGGGCGTCGGCACCGACCGCCTCGCGGCCGGCCAGCAGCGCGGCGCCGTCGGGCAGGGACCGTTTGGCCGGCGCCCCGGACGGCGCCGAGGCCGGCGTCGGCGGCGGGTGGTGCGCGGTCAAATCGACCGCCGCCTCGCCGACGGCCTCGTCGACCCCGACATCGCGGTACCACGCCAACACGGCTGCGGCCTGCTGCAAACTTGTGCTTGGCATCGTCCCAGGCTATCACGCGCACGACCGTCACCCCAATCGGCGCCTGCTTCGCCGGTCGGTCGGGCACCCAGGCAACACGGAATTCGGCGCGATGGAACGGGAATTGATGGAGTACGATGTCGTCATCGTCGGCGCCGGCCCCGCCGGTCTCGGTGCGGCGATTCGGCTCAAGCAGCTGGCGCGGGAACAGGAACACGACGTCAGCGTCTGCGTCCTGGAGAAGGGGTCCGAGGTCGGCGCTCACATCCTCTCCGGTGCGGTGTTCGAGCCGCGCGCGCTCAACGAGCTGATCCCCGATTGGGAGGAAAAGAAGGCGCCGATCGTCACGCCGGTGACCGAGGACCGCTTCCTGGTGTTCAGCAGGAAGCGCGCGTGGAAAGTCCCCGACTTCCTGTTGCCGAAGGAGCTGCACAACGACGGCAACTACATCATCAGCCTGGGAAATCTGTGCCGCTGGCTGGGACAGCAGGCCGAGACGCTGGGGGTCGACATCTTCCCCGGCTTCGCTGCGGCGGAGGTGCTTTACAATCTCAATGGCACCGTCAAGGGCGTCGCCACCGGCAAAATGGGTATCGGCAAGGACGGCGAGAAGACCGCCAATTACACGCCCGGCGTCGAGCTCCACGCCAAATACACGCTGATCGCCGAAGGCGTGCGCGGCTCGCTGGGGCAGTCGCTGTTCAAGCAGTTCAGTCTGCGCCGCGATTGCGATCCGCAGACCTACGGCCTGGGCATCAAGGAGTTGTGGGAGGTCGACCCGGCGAAGCACGAACCCGGTCTGGTCATCCACGGATTCGGCTGGCCGCTCGATTCCGAGACCTATGGCGGCGGCTTCGTCTATCACCTGGAGAACAACCAGGTCGCGGTCGGCCTCGTGGTCGGGCTCGACTACAAGAATCCCTATCTGTCGCCGTTCGAGGAGTTCCAGCGGTTCAAGACCCATCCGGCACTGCGCGGTATTTTCGAGGGCGGCCGGCGGGTCGCCTTTGGCGCCCGGGCAATCAACGAGGGCGGCTGGCAGTCGATCCCCAAGCTGGACTTTCCGGGCGGCCTGATCATCGGCTGCTCGGCCGGCTTCCTGAACGTGCCCAAGATCAAGGGCAGCCACACTGCGATGAAGAGCGGGATGTTGGCGGCTGAGGCCTGCTTCACCGCGCTCAAGGACGGCGCCACCGGCGGCGGCGAGCTGACCGGCTACCAGGAGGCGGTGCAGCGCAGTTGGATTCGAGACGAGCTCCACAGCGTGCGCAATGCTCGGCCGGCGTACCGCTGGGGCCTGTGGCTGGGCACCCTGTTCAGCGGCATGGAGCTGTGGCTGCGCGGCAAGACGCCGTGGACCCTGCACCACCTCCACGAGGACAGCGACTCGCTGCGCACGGCGGCCGAAAGCAAGCCGATCGACTATCCGAAACCGGACGGCGTGATCAGCTTCGACCGGCTGTCCTCGGTCTATCTCTCGAACACCAATCACGAAGAGAACCAGCCGCCGCACCTGAAGCTAAAAATCCCCGCGATGCCGATCAATTTCACCCTGCGCATGTACGACGAGCCGGCACAGCGCTATTGCCCTGTCGGGGTCTATGAGATCGTGCGTGACGACGACGGCGCCAATCCGCGTTTCGTGATCAACGCCCAGAACTGCGTGCACTGCAAAACCTGCGACATCAAGGATCCCAAGCAGAACATCGTCTGGACCGTGCCGGAGGGCGGCGGCGGACCGAACTATCCGAACATGTGACTTAGCCCGCATCTCTCACACTGGCCACGGTCTGCGTCGCGTCCGGGCGGTCCGAGCCGCCAGGAGAAGGCCGAAGAGCGTAGCACCGCTACGGTCGAGGCGTTCGACGCCGCGGGCGGGCCGCCCGGACGCGACGCCCAATATCTAGAGGTGGGGGGCGGCGCTGTCGTGCCGACAGGGTGCGTCACGCCGCTTTCCCGATGCGATGGGCATCGCGCCGCGCGGCGTTCCTGCCCTGTCGGCGCGACAGCGCCGCGCAGACCGTGGCCAGTGTGAGAAGAGCGGGCTAGGCTCTACGGAGTCTGAGCG
>JAZFQW010000101.1:0-6082 GCA_036445335.1 Alphaproteobacteria bacterium
GTTCCTCAGGGGCACGTATGGGCCGAACCGGTTTGGCGACGATCCATTGGACCGCAAGGAAATGGCCGCCACGCCTGTCGCCGCGACGGCCACCACGTGGCAGTGCCGCCGATCGCGGCCCCATCACGGCGCTGACGCGGTCCCAATCACTCGGTAGGCGCAGCGGCGGGCGCCGGCCAGGATGTGGTCGGTGCGGGCGATCTCGACGTCCGGGCCCAGCACGGCGCGGAAGACCGTCAGCTCGGCGGCGCAGAGCCCGGTGCAGGCCGCCGCCGCGCGGCACACCGGGCAATGATTTTCGATCAGCAGGTAGGCGCCGTCGTCGGCGTCCCGGACCTCGGCCATATAGCCTTCCTCGCTGCGAATCTCGGCCAGCGCGCTCAGTCGGTGGCGCAGCGACGCCCGTCGATCGACGCGGCCGGCATAGGTCGCGATCTGTGCGCGGCTGCGCACGGCCAGCAACCGATGTACGCCGTCATCGCCGAACGCATGCCTCATCGACTCGATCAGGGCCACCGTCAGTTCGGCGTGGGCGTCGGGAAAGTAGCGATCCGCCGCCGCGGTCAGCCGCCACAGCTTCGCCGGCCGGCCGATCGGCCGCGGCTGCTCGGCGAAAGTCACCAGACGATCGTCACGCAACGCGTACAAATGCTGGCGCACCGCCATGGCCGACAGCCCCAGCTCGGCGGCCAGATCGCCGGCATCGCGCGGGCCTAGCCGTTTGAGCAGGTCCAGGACAGCCCGGCGCGTCGGCATTTCGGCGGGGCGGCTGGCGGTATCGGGCGTCATGACGTTTCTAAAGTTTATCGTTGATAAAGGCCAGTTCGAGGGCGTACCGTTTCTTTCTATAGAAGTCTCTATAGAAAATCGAGTCCGCGAGGTAAATCGCCATGTCGCAGGTCGCAGACGCGCCGCTGGTCCATGTCGGGTCGGTGGCGCAGCTTGGCGGCGCCGGGCGCCGGCTGGTCAAGGTCGCGGGCCGGCAGATCGCCCTGTTCCTCGATGGCGAGCGCGTTCATGCCTGCACCAACCGCTGCCCGCATGAGGGCTATCCGCTGATCGAGGGCAGCGTGGCCGACGGCTGCATCCTGACCTGCAACTGGCACAACTGGAAGTTCGACCTGGACAGCGGCGACACCCTGGTCGGCGGCGATACCCTGCGCCGCTATCCGGTCCGTCTGGTCGATGGCGAGATCTGGGTCGACATCACCGATCCGCCGCGGTCGGCGGTCGTCGACGCGGCGCTTGGCAACCTGCGCCGGTGCTTCGATCGTCACGAATACGACCGCATGGCGCGGGAGATCTCACGGCTGCAGAACGCCGGCGCCGATCCGCTCGACGCGGTGCGCGCGGCGATCGGCTGGACTTACGATCACCTGGAGTTCGGCACCACCCACGCGCACGCCGCCGCACCCGACTGGCTCGCCCTACGCGACGCCTATGGGCGGGACGACGGCACCCGGCTGGTGCCGGCGCTGGAGATCGTCGGCAACTTGGCCTGGGACAGTCAGCGCGCGCCGCGGTTTCCGTTTCCGGATGGCCGGCGGCCCTACGATCCGGACTCGCTCGTCGCGGCGATCGAGGACGAGGACGAGGCGGCGGCCGTCGGCATTGTCCGTGGCGCGCTGGCGGGCGGAGCCGATTTCGACGACCTGCGCCGGCCGCTGGCCCGCGCCGCCCTCGCCCACTATCAGGATTTCGGCCATTCGCTGATTTACGTGCTGAAGACCGGAGAGCTGATCGAACGGCTCGGCGCGGACGTCGCCGAGCCGCTGTCGCTTGTCCTGGTGCGCTCGCTGATCTACGCCAGGCGCGAGGATCTGATCCCGGAGTTCCGTGCCTATGCCCCGGCGCTGGCGCGGTGGGACGGCGGCGGACTGGAGCCCGCGGCCACGCCGGACTTCGCCGTGCTGTCGGTGCCGCGCGCGTTGGATCGGGTGCTGGCGTCGTCCGCCGATACCGCCGGGCTGTACCACGCCCTGATGGGCGCGGCGGCATGGCAGCTGCTGCATTTCGACGCGGCCCTGCAGGACCGCACCGACAAGCCGATCTCGCGCAATGTCGGCTGGCTCAGCTTCACCCATGCCGTCACATTCGGCAACGCGGTGCGGGTGCTGTGCACGGCCGATCCGGCGCTGTGGCCGCGTGGCGTGTTGCAGATGGCGTGCTTCCTGGGGCGCAACGCGCCGTACACCGACCCGGACCTGGAAACCGCCCGGTGGGAGGTCGCCGATCGCGACGCGTTCTTCGACGAATGGTCGGCGCGGCTGTTCGACCACGGCGAGACCGAATACATCGTGTCGTGCCATCTGGTGAAGCTGCTGACGGCGGTGCGGTCGGAAGTCGATGCGGCGCCGGATGCGCCCTGGGCACCGACACTGCTATCCGCGACCCGGCGCTTTCTTCAGTCGCCGCTGAAGCGCAAGCACGCGCTCAGAACCGCCCGCCAGGCGCTAGACTTCACCGCGAACGAGGGCTGACGGCAGGAAACCGGCCGAGCCACGGAGGCATGGCCGCCGGGTCGTCACCGGTCTGCAATTCTCCGCGTCGCGTCGTCACTCCGCCTGCTCCTCCAGCGCCTCCATGTCATCGTCCGAGAAACCGAAATGGTGGCCGATCTCGTGGATCAGCACGTGCCGCACCAGGTAGTTCAGATCCTCGCCGCTGTCGCACCAGTAGTCCAGTATCGGCCGCCGGTAGAGGAAGATCAGGTCGGTGTACTGTTGCGCCGCGGCGACGCTCTTCTCGCCGAACGGCGTGCCGACATAGAGCCCCAGCAGGTCGAACGGGCTGTCCAGCTCCATGTCGCGCTCGGTCGCCGCGTCGGGGAAGTCCTCGACGCGGATCGCCACGCCCTGGACCATTGCCCGCAATTCCGGCGGCACGCTGGCCAGCGCGGCATCGGCCATCCGGGCGAAGTCGTCGATCGTCGGCGGTCCGGTAAAGGTGCGACTGGCGGTGGTCATGGCGGCGATATTATTGAGGAGTTGACGCCATGGCCAGGACCGGCACTTTAGACAGAGCGCATGATGAGGAGATCGACATGGCCGAGAAGCTGACCGGCGACGCCCGCGCCCGGGCGCTCGCCGAGCTCGCCGGCTGGGGCCTGGTGGAAGGCCGCGACGCGATCGAAAAGCGCTTCCAGTTCAAGACCTTCAACGAGGCCTGGGGGTTCATGAGCCGGGTCGCGCTGAAGGCCGAGCAGATGAATCACCACCCGGAATGGTTCAACGTCTACAACCGCGTCGACGTGACCCTCAGCACCCACGACGCCGGCGGCCTGACCGAGCTCGACGTCAAGCTGGCGAAATTCATCGACCGGGTCGCGGGATAGCGCGGCCAACGGCCGTCGATTTCTCACCCCCGGTTGTCCGGACCGCGGACGGTCCGATTCCGACCGTCCGGTCGCGGGGGCGTCTTCGAAATCGACTAGGCGGTGGACAGGGGCGGCCCCGGCCACCGCCGGCAGGGAAACCTAAGGAGGGACAGCGGATGAAGCGAACGGCGGGCTTGGGGCGACTTGTCCCGGTCGCCTGCTGCGTGCTGGCGATCTGCGGCGGCCAGGCAGTCGCACAGCGGTTCGACCGCACCGACCCGATCGCCGTGGCTACGGCGTCTCTCGAGGCTTACCAGGCGCGC
This sequence comes from Alphaproteobacteria bacterium, assembly GCA_036445335.1. Taxonomy (GTDB): domain Bacteria; phylum Pseudomonadota; class Alphaproteobacteria; order DSM-16000; family Inquilinaceae; genus JAZFQW01. Next base: position 3,640 of record JAZFQW010000101.1, read on the forward strand.
GATCTCGACGCCCTCATGCCGCTGGTCAGCAGCTTCAACCGCTCGTTGATACAAGAGCTGGCGGTCAAGGGCGAGAGCCACCCGCGGTACGGTTCGCTGTTCTCCGGCTGGCGCTGGCGGGCCGTGGAGGCCTGGTCGGGCTTCATCGGCGAGGTGCGCTACCGGCGCCGGTCGGCGATGGTCGAATTCGGCACCGTCGGCGACGCGGAGGTGGCGGTCGTCGCGCTGGAATGGGAAGACGGCGGCTGGTCTTTCGAGGACGTCAACAGCCCGTCGACGGCCGACTTCCGGGCAATGCCGACGACCCGTCCCTGATTGGCCGGCCCTATTTCGGCGCCAGGCGGACGGCGCCGTCGAGGCGGATCACCTCGCCGTTGAGCATCTCGTTGGCGGCGATGTGCAGCACCAGGTCGGCGAATTCGTCCGCCCGCCCCGGCCGCTTCGGAAACAGCATCGCGGCGACCAGCCTCTGCTGCACCTCGTCGGTCAGGCCGGCCATCATCGGCGTCGCGATCAGCCCGGGCGCGATGGTCATCACCCGCACGCCGTGGCGCGCCAGCTCGCGCGCCGCCGGCAGGGTCAGCGCGACGATGCCGCCCTTCGACGCGGCATAGGCGACCTGACCGATCTGGCCGTCGTACGCGGCGACCGACGCGGTGTTGACGACCAGGCCGCGTTCGCCGCTGGACAGTGGCTCGGCGGCGGCCATGTCGGCGGCCACCAGGCGCATGATGTTGAACGTGCCGACCAGGTTGATCTCGATGGTGCGGCGGAACAGGCCGATATCGTGCGGCCCGTCGCGCCCGACGACCCTGCCGCCTGTGGCGATGCCGGCGCAGTTGACCGCGATGCGCGCCGGCCCGTTCGCCTCGCGTGCCGCCGCGACCGCCTGCGTCGCACTGTCCTCGCTGGCCACGTCGCAGGCGAGCGCCAGGCCGCCGATCTCCGCCGCCACCGCCTCCGCCGCGTCGCGGTTGATGTCCAGCAGCGCCACCCTGGCGCCGGACCTGGCGAGCGCGCGGCCGGTCGCCGCCCCCATGCCCGAGCCGCCGCCGGTGACGACCGCCGCCAGTCCGTTGACGTCCATCGCGAAACTCCCTCTCGATGCCGCGTCCGTGGCCAGAATGAGAATCGCTGGCTGGATAGCAGATTCGCCGGGCCGGCGCGACCGCTGCCCTGTTGCCGCCGCCGTCAGGCGTCCAATATCCCAGAGACCATGTTCCTCGAGCGCGTGCCGCCTGCCGCCACCCTGCCGGGCTTCGTCGGACTGCTGCCGTTCTATCTGACCGCAATCGGCGAATGGCTGATCGACGACTCGCCTCTGGCCACCTTCATGCTGGTGGTCGTTGCCCTGCTGATCAGCTTGCTGCGGATCATCGGCTGACCGGCGTTCATGTCCGGAGTGATGAACTGCGTGTTAATGCCGGTGTCAATCGGGGGCCGGGCCGGTCTTCGGTGCGCCCAACTGGGCGTCGCGCCAGGCAATATAGACGGTGCTGACGACGATCACGACGGCGCCGAGCAGGGTCCAAAGGTCCGGCACCTCGAAGAACAGCAGATATCCCAGCGCGCCGGCGAACAGCAGGCGGGCGTAATCGAATGGCGCGACCACCGTCGCCTCGCCGGCGCGGAAACCGCGCACCGCCGCTGCCTGCGCGCCGACGCCGACGACGCCCATCGCCAAGGCGAGGCCCAGCTCGCCCAGGCTCGGCGTGCGCCACACCCACAGCGCCGGTCCCAAGGACGCTAGGGTGGCGACCGTGGCGACGTAGAACAGCACGGTCAGGTGGGGCTCGTCGGCCGGCATCTTCTTGATCAGCGCCACCGCCAGCGAGGCCGCCAGCGCCTGGCCCAGGGCGACCAGGATCGCCGGGTCGAGCGACTCCCGCCCGGGCCGCACCATGATGAGTACGCCCAGGAAACCGATCGCCGTCGCGCTCCACCGCCGCCACCGCACCGCCTCGCCCAGGAATGCGACGGCGATCACGATCATGAACAGCGGCCGGGTGAAGCTGACCGCCGTCGCCGTCGCCAACGGCAGGTGGGTTAGGGCGTAGAAGCCGCACATCATGGCAGTCGCGCCGGCCAGCGACCGACCGATATGCAGCATCGGCACCGACGTGCGCAGCACGGCGGGGCCGGCGCGCAGCACCAGCGGCGCCAGCACGGCGAGCCCGAACACGGAGCGAAAGAAGGCGATCTGGAAGCTGTCGAGAGTCTCGCCCAGGGACTTCACCAGCGCCGCCGTGATCGAGAATCCAACCGCCCCAATCAGCACCCACAGGGCGCCGCGGGCGTCGCCGGGCAGCGCCAGCCAGCGCCGTTGCAGGCTAGCCCACATCTCTCACACTGGCCACGGTCTGCGCGGCGCTGTCGCGCCGACAGGGCAGGATCGCCGCGCGGCGCGATGCATCGCATCGGGCAAGCGGCGTGACGCACCCTG
>JAZFQW010000102.1:0-4226 GCA_036445335.1 Alphaproteobacteria bacterium
GTAAAGCCATTCAACGCGGCCACGCTGAAAACGAAGCTCGCCTCAGTGATCGGGAATTTCTGAGGCGGCGAGCGCCGAGAGGGCAGTCATGAGCACCACCGAACCCGCTCTTACCGACCGGCTCGACCGGGCGCGTGAGGAGGCGAATCGAGCGCTGAGCCGCGCCGACGTGGCGGACATCGTCGCCGAGGTGATCGACAATATGAAAGGCGATTTGTCAGCCACGGATATTCAGGTCTATCAGGAGCTCGACTCGCTATCCAAGTACATCCAGTCGGCACGCTCCGAGATCGCGGCGATCCGACCGGACAAGATTCGTGACGACTTCATTCCCGAGGCGACCGACGAGCTGGATGCCGTGATCGGCGCCACCGAGGAGGCGACGAGCCGGATCCTCGACGCGACGGAGCAGATCCAGACGGCGGCCGAGGCGCTCGACGATCCGCACAAATCGGAGCTGATCGATCACGTCACCAAGATCTTCGAGGCGAGTAATTTCCAGGATATCACCGGCCAGCGCATTACCCGGGTAGTGAAAACCCTGCAGCATATCGAGACCAAGATCGGGGCGCTCGTGGGTCTGCTGGGCGAAGAGGTCGCGACGGCGCGGCAGGAGAGCGGCGAGCCGCCGGCGGCCGACACTGCGCCGAATGAGGAAAACCTGCTGAACGGTCCGCAGATGGAAAGCGAGGCCATCAGCCAGGACGAGATCGACAAGCTGCTGGCCAGCTTTGACTAAAGTGTTGGTTCTGGATTTCGGCACATCAAATGTGCCGAACTCCGAAATCACCACGCGAGGATCGGCGTTGGAGATGCGCCCGCGTTGACGGCGGCGCCACTCTCCGACCCCCGGCGCTGGCGGGCCGCCGGCGATCGCGGCACCGGCCGCCGGCCTTTGCGCCGATGCGGTCGGTCGACGGCCCGGTGGAAGATCGGCCGGGACGGCCCGGCGACCGGACGCGGTGGGAATGGTGGCGATGCGGGAAGCGAGACATAGAAAGATCCCACCGATCAGCCTTGCCGCGTCGGCGCTCATCGTGCCGATCCTGCTGGCCGCCGCGGGTCCGGTATGGGCGGACATACGCGCGTGGGATCACGGCGACTTCGGGCGGCTGGTGTTCGATTGGGACATCCCGGCGGACTATCGCATCCGGCGCGACGATCGCCGCATCATTGTCGACTTCGATCGGCCGATCGACGGGCCGCTCGCGCCCGCGACGAACCGGCTGAACGGCTATATCGAAGAGGCCCGGATCATTGGCGACGGGTCGCAGCTGCTGCTGGTCCTGGAACCCTGGGTGGGGGTGGCGGATTTCGTCAACGACCACGCCATCGTCTTCGATCTTCGGCGGGCCGGCGACGCGCCCGATGCCGCATCGCGGCCGCCGACCGCTCCCGATATCGCGACTGACCCGTCGCCCGCGCCGGTGATCCGGGTGCGCGGTGGCGAACATGCCGATTTCAGTCGTCTGGTGTTCGATTGGCCCGACGCGGTGCCCTATCGGGTCGATCACCACGGCGAACGAGTGGTCGTCGAATTCGACGCGTCGGCCGATGCGGACCTCACCAGGGTCGTGGTCCGCGACCTCGGGCGCGTCGACTCGGTGGCTCAGTCCAGCCCGGGCGGCGCCCTGGAGGTCGTGGTCACCGTGCCGCCCGGCGCCCGGGTGCGGCATTTCCTCAACGGCCCGAAAGTGGTGTTGGACGTGCTGGACGGCGGCGCCATGGCGGCCGCCGGCCGGTTGGGGACGCCGCCGCCGGTGCCGCCCCATCGCCCGACGACGGCTGCCGGACCGCCGCCGGCGGCCGGCGTGGCGCCGCGCGAGCCGATCGCGCTGATCAGGCCGACCCCGGTGCCGGAAAAGTTCGGCGAGGCGGACGAGCACGACGCGGCCGCCCCGGCCGCCGACCCCGCCGCCATGCGCGAGCCGGCGCCGCAGCCGGTCGCGGTCTTCGATCCGGGGACACCGACCCGGCTTGCCGCGTTCCACCGCGACGACGCGCTGTGGCTCGTGTTCGTCGCCGACCGGCGCCTGGACGCCGATGCGCTGGTGGCCCAGGCCGATGGCGCCTTCGGCCCGGCCGACGTCGTGCGGGCCGAGGGCGGAGTGGCGCTGCGGTTCACGCCGGGCCGCGGCCGCGCGGTGGTGGACCGGGACGACACGGCATGGACAGTGACGCTGCGCGACGACTTCGAGGCGCCGGCCCGGACCCTCGTGGTCGAGGGCCAGCCGGACTTTCCGCCCGGCGCGCGGCTTTTGGTCCGGGGCGGCGGCGCGGGCAGCCTGGTGCGGCTGACCGATCCGGCGGTCGGCGACATGCTGATCGTCGCGCCGGTCGAACAGCCTGGCACCGGCTTGCCGGACGGCCAGCGCTATGCGCAGGTCTGGCTGCTCCCGACCGTCCAGGGGGCGGTGGCCCGCCCGCTGACCGAGACGGTCGCGATGCGTATCGCCGGCGACGGCATCGAGATCACCGACGACGACGGCCTGCAGTTGTCCTCATCGGTCGATACCGCGATCGCAATGATCGCGTTTCACCCGGCGGCGCCCACCTCGGCCGCCTTTCGGCCGCCGCAAGATCCGATCGATCGGCTGCTCGACATCGCGGCGTGGCGCGGCCCGGACGACCGGTTCATCGAGCAGCGGCAGGACCTGCAGCGCGGCCTTGCCGATGCGCGCGACAGCCGTCGCGACCTCGCTCGGCTCGAACTCGCGCGATTCTATTTCGCCAATGGCCACGCTCAGGAGGCGATCGGCCTGCTCGACCTGGTCGAGGAAAACCAGCCCGCCGCGGCCGAACGGGAAGGTTTCGCCGCGCTGCGCGGCGCGGCGCGCGTAATGGCCGGCGACTTGGCCGGCGCGGCGGCCGACCTGGACCACCCGGCGCTGGCGGACTCGCGTGAGGCGGCGCTGTGGCGCGGTGGCATCGCCGCGCAGGCGGGCGACTGGCCGGGCGCGGCGGCGGCGTTCGACGAGGCCGGCTGGATGATCGAGGAATACCCGTCGCCATTCGCCGAGGCATTCGCCCTGTGGGCGGCGGAAACCGCGTTGCAGCAGGGCGAGTTCGTCACCGCCGAGGGCCATCTGGGGCGGCTGGGCGAGCGCACCGACGGCCGTTCCGACCGCTGGGATTCGACCAACTTCCTGCGCGGCGAAATCGCCAGACGCAGCGGCCACACCACCGCCGCGGCGGTGGCGTACCAAAGGGCGGCCGCCGGCCACGACCGGCTGTACCGCACCCTGGCCGAGGGCGCGCTGATCGACATGGACCTAGCCAACGGCGCCATCGGCTGGGAGCGGGCGGCGGCGCAGATGGAGGCGCTGCGCTTCGCCTGGCGCGGCGACGATTTGGAATTCGACCTGCTGGACCGGCTCGGCGGCCTCTACTGGGACGCCGGACGGTATCGCCGTGCGCTGACCGCCTGGCGCGAGGCGGTCAACAACTTCGGCGACACCGAGACCGGCGCGGCGTTGGCCGAGCGGTTGAACGGACGCTTCGTCGAACTCTATTCGTCGGGCCGGGCGGACGCGCTTTCGCCCCTGGCGGCGGTATCGCTGTACAACGATTTCCGCGACCTCACGCCGGCCGGGCCGGTCGGCGACGGCATCCTGCTCGGCCTCGCGGAGCGGCTGGTCGAGATCGACCTGCTCGACCAGGCGGGCGACGTCCTGGAGGACCTCGTCGATTCGCGACTGAGCGGCGCGGAGCGAGTCGCGGCGGGGACGCGGCTGGCCGCGATCCGCCTGCTCGACGGCGCTTCCCAGGCGGCGCTCGACGCGCTCGCCGCCAGCAGCATGACCGGTCCGGCCGACGACGACAGCGAAATGGCGGTCGAGCGCCGGCTGCTGCGCGCCCGCGCGCTGTCGGCTCTGGGCCATGAGGAGGCGGCGCTGGTGTTGCTGGCCGGCGACCAGTCACGGCTGGCCGACGCCGCCCGCGCCGAGATCGCTTGGCGTCGCGAGGACTGGCCGCTGGCGGCGGACGCGTTGGCCGGGCTGGCCGGCGATCCGCCGGAGTCCGGTGCCGCTGTGTCCACCGAGCAGGCCCAGCTGGTGCTCAATCTCGGGATCGCGCTGGCACTCGCCGACGATCCGGCCGGGCTGGCGCGGCTGGCGCGGACCTACGGGCCGGCGATGGCGCGGTCGCCCTACGACAATACCTTCGCCGTGCTGACCCGGTCGCCTGGCAATGTCCCGCCCTTGGCCGACCTAGTTACGGTGCGG
>JAZFQW010000103.1:0-3741 GCA_036445335.1 Alphaproteobacteria bacterium
CGCGTCGTCGTCGGCGCGGTCGCTGGTCGCGATCACCAGCTCGGAAAAGCCCCGCGCGCGTCGCACCCGCTCGATCTGGCGGGCCAGCATCGGCTCGCCCAGGATCGGCATCAGGACCTTGCCCGGCAGCCGCGTCGACGAGGCGCGTGCCTGGAGGATGGCCACGACCGTCACCGGCGGGCTCCGTCGTGCGCCGGATTGACCCGTCCGAGCTGGATAAGGTCGACGTACGCGCCGTCGTACAGGCAGTGGTTGCGCCGCCACCCCTCGATCTCGAAACCGGCCTTTTCGAACGCCCGGACCGCGCCGCGATTGACGGCATAGCAGCCGGCGGTGATCTTGTGCAGGCCGAGACGGTCGAAGCAGTGCGCCGTCGTCAGGGCGATGGCCTCGGTGGCGAAACCGCGGCCCCAGTGGTCCTTCTCGCCGATGATGATGCCCAGATCCGCCAGGCGGTGATAGCGGTCGACAGGGCCGACCTTGACGTTGCCGATGTGGGCCCCGGTGGCGCGCACGATGATGGCGAGGAACAGATGCCGGCCGTCGGCGGTCTTTTCCGCGATGTATGCTGTCAGGCTGTCGACGCCGTATGGGCCGGCCCGGCTTTCGGTGAAGCGCAACACCTCCGGGTCGTGCATCCATCTGTGATATCCGCCGGCCGCATCGCTCGCGCGCATCGCGCGAAGACGGAGTCGCTCTCCGTCGATGCGATGCGGCGGCATCGCACCGTCGTCGGATGCGAGCGGGATCAGGCCGACCGGCGGTGACATGGCGGCCACAGGGCGGGGTTGAGGAGACGCCCGCATGCCGGCGGCAGTGCGGCGATGGCGGCGACGAATTCAGGCGCCAGCGGCGGCGCCCGCAGGGCATTCAGGTTTCCCTCCAGCTGATCGGCGGTCTCGCAGCCGACGACGATGTTCGCCGCCGGCACGGCGGTCCGGACGAACCGGAGCGCGGCCTCGGCCGGCGCGACGTTATGGGCCGAGCACAGCGCGCGCCAGTGCGTGATCGCGTCGGCGGCGAACGCCATGTGCGGCGGCAGGTCGCACCGCTCCATCACCAGCAGCCCCTGCAGAAAGCAGCTGCGCAGATGGACCTGGAGTCCCCGGGCCCGGGCGCGCTCCAGCAGGCCGGTCTCGGCGAGGCGGCGATCGAACGCGTTGAACGGGGCCTGGATGATGCCGAGGCCGTCGACCTCCAATGCGCGCTCGAACTCGGCCGGCGTGTAGACCGAAATACCGAGCGCTTGCACCGCGCCCCGCTCCACGCCGTCGCGTAGCGCATGGCCCACCGGGCCGTCCCAGTCGTCGAGTCGCGCCGCGTCGTGGAGGAGCATCGCCGCCAGCGGCCGCCCGATGCGGTCGCGGCTGGCGGAGATCGCCTCGGCGATCGCACCGGCATCGGCCGTGGCGCGCCCCGGGTCGAGCTTGGAGATGACGCCGAAACCGCACTCCGGATGGCGGGCGAGGAAGTCGCCGATGACGGCCTCGCCGTCGCCATAGGCCTGCGCGGTGTCGACGAAGCGGACGCCCCGCGCCCACGCGCGAGAAAGGATGGCGAACGCACCGTCGCGATCCGGTCGGCCGCGCCGATTGGCGATCCCGTACGCCATGCCGAGCTGCGCGGTGCCCAGCACCAAGTGCGCGGCGGTATCATTGGGCACGCCCGGGCTGGTCCCGCGAACCATCGGCGCCGGCGTGCTATCGCCGCGCCGGCGTGGATCGGACTCCGCGGCCATCGGCCATGGCGCCCACGGCTTCGACCAGCGGGGTCAGCAAGTCGGTCCACGGCGCCGTGCCGCGGCGCAGGAACGGCCGCATCGACGCAAACCAGGGGATCCCGCCGGTCCCCAGATGGGTCCAGTCACCGGCCTGGCAGGGCGTGAACACCGGAACGTTCAGCGCGCCGGCCAGATTCGCAGTCAGGCCCGGCGGCACCACCAGCAGGTCGAGATTGGCGATCAGGGCGGCCGCCTCGTCGGCGTCGTGGGCCGGTGCGATGCCCTCGACGATGCTGATCCGGTCCTTCCACGCGCCGTCCGCGCCGGCCCGGAAGTGGCGCTGGAAGTCGCCCTCCATCAGGATGAACTCGATGTCCGGCCGGTCGAGGGCAGGAAGCAGGTCCGCGAGCCCGAGGCCCTGCTGGGGCACCGCCGGGGCCGGTCCGCCCCACCACAGTCCGACCGACAGACAGTCGTTCTGGTCGTCCAGCCTTTCGTGCCAGACGCCGCGCATCTCCGGGTCGGGGACCAGGAAGGCGGCGCCCGGCGGGAACGCGTCGAGCGAATTGCGCAGGAACCGCGGCAGGCTGCCGAGCGCCGTGAACACATCGATCGGCCCGAGATCCTTCAGCCAGTCGTAATGGCGGGCCTGCGTGCCGGTCGGCGCGCGATCGGCGGCCGGGTTGACCTCCGCGTCGGGGAACGAGCGCGCGAACAGCGCGGCCAGCGGCGGCTGGCATTCAACGATGCAGCGCCCGGCCGTGGCGATCATCTCCGGCAGGCACGACGCGAACATCACCTCGTCGCCGATCTGCTGTTCGCCGCAGATCATCACCGTCCGCCCGGCCAGCGCCTGGCCGTTCCACTGCGGCTGCAACAGCGCGCGCGCCGGGTCGGACTTGTTCCGCCATTCCAGTCCGCGCCATCCCTGGGCCAGGTCGCCCTTGGCCAGTTGCGCTATCGCCTTGCCCAGATGAATGCGCCAGTTGGATTTCCAGAGATCGATCGCACGGTCGAAATACCCCAGCGCGTCGTCGAGTTCGCCCATCCCCTTATGGGCGACGGCGATGCGCGTATAGGTCTCCGCCGCGGTCGGGTCGATCCGCTCCGCCCGCTTGAAGCTGGCGATCGCCTGCTCGTAGCGGCCAAGCGCGACCTGCAGGTCGCCCTGACCCCACCACAGGTCGCGGTTGCGCGGCGACGCCTCTACGGCCCGCGCGAACAGTGCGGTCGCGGCATCGGGTTCGCCACCATCGACGAACAGGCCGGCCAGTCCGACGGTGGCGGCCGGGTTGGTGGGATCGCTGGCCAGGACGCTCTGGTACAGCGTGACCGCGTCGCCGATCGAACCGCGCAATCGGGCGATCTGAGCCAGTCCGTTTCGAGCTTTGACCGACGCCGGATCGCGGTCGAGCACCGCTGTGAAGGCGTCGACCGCCTCCTCCCACCGGTTCAACGACAGCAGCGCCGTTCCGACCCATGTGCGCGCCGCCAGATTGTCGGGCTCGGCGCCCACGGCCTCCTCGAATCGCGCCAGCGCCGCGTCGAACTGCCGCTTCTCGGCCAGTTCGCCTCCTTCGGCGATCAGCGCGGCCGCGGGGGCGGCGCCGGCGGCTTCGAGCGCGGTCTTCATGATCCACGTGGCCTTTCTTTACCGTCGTTAACCAAGATTCCCCATTCGACCGGCTAAGAGTTGAAAGACCGTTAACACAAACGCAGCGCGTCGCCGCAGGGATGCGGGCTAAAGCTTTGTTAACCAGACTCTGTCCTTCATTCGCGACGGGCGTGTACCAGCCCGGCGGACCACGGACGGACGTAGAAATGGACGACTCTGGCCCAGATCTAGAGAAAGAAAATCGCAAGAAAACAACTGACGGAATTGATCTGGACGACAGATCGGTCCTGGTGACCGGCGCCACCGGATCGTTCGGCCAGACTTTCTGCCGGCTGGTGATCGAGCGATTTCGACCGCGGCGGCTGATCGTCTTTTCTCGCGACGAGTTGAAGCAATTCCACATGCA
>JAZFQW010000104.1:0-3171 GCA_036445335.1 Alphaproteobacteria bacterium
CATACTCCACAGGCTTCAGGCAATGAGGAGCTAAGAAGCTAATGTCGGTTTGCCACATGCATCTTGTCTCTGACGCAACCGGCGAGACGGTCAATTCGGTTGCCCGGGCCTGCTTGGTCCAGTTCGAGGGTATCGAGCCGGTCGAGCATACCTGGATGCTGGTGCGCACCAAGGGCCAGATCGAAAAGACGCTGAGGGGGATCGCGGCGGAGCCGGGGCCAGTCCTGTTTACTTTCGTCAATCGCGAGATGCGCACGGCCTTGATCGAAGGCTGCCGCGAACTCGGCGTGCCCTGCATAGCGGTTCTGGATCCGATCATGCGTGCCTTGGCGGCACATTTGAATCTGGAGATCCGCGGGCGTCCGGGCCTGCAGCACGTGCTCGATTCGGATTACTACGAACGCATCGACGCCATGAACTTCGCGCTGTCCAGCGACGACGGCCAGAACGGCGCTCATCTGAACGAGGCGGATATCGTGCTGCTCGGGGTCTCGCGCACCTCCAAGACACCGACCTGCATCTACCTGGCGAACCGGGGGATCAAGGCTGCGAACGTGCCGGTCGTGCCCGGGGTCCCATTGCCCTCTGAGGTCTTTTCGGCGACGCATCCCCTCATCGTCGGGCTGACCAAGGACCCCGGCCGCTTGGTGCAGGTCCGGCGCAACCGTCTGAGGATGATCACCCAAGGCGGCGATGATACGGATTACACCGACCTGGAAAGCGTGCGCCAAGAGCTGAGCTTTGCCCGCAAGCTGTTCAACAAGAACGGCTGGCTGGTCATCGATGTCACCCGCCGCTCGATCGAGGAAACCGCGGCGACGATCCTGACCCACTATGCGCGCCACAAGGGTCGCGGCGCCGATGTCCTGGTCGGCGAGTGACTCCCCTCTGGTGCCGATGAACGACGCGCCCGACTCAGGAACGCCGCGGTTAATCCTGGCGTCGGCCAGCCCGTCGCGCGCGGCGGTGATGCGCCAGGCCGGTCTGCCGGCACTCAGCGAGCCGGCACAGATCGACGAAACTGAAATCAAGTCGGGACTGGAGGCCGAGGGGGCCGGGGCCCGGGAGATCGCCGAGACGCTCGCCGAACTGAAGGCGCAGAAGATTTCACGGCGCCGGCCGGGCGCCATCGTGGTCGGCGCCGATCAGATTCTCGAGTGCGAGGAAGTCTGGTTCGACAAACCGATCGATCTCGACCAAGCGGCGGCGCATCTGCGGTCCCTGAGTGGTAAGACCCACAGGCTGATCTCCGCGGTTTGCGTGGTGCGCGACAGCGTCCGCCTCTGGCACCATATCGCCGAGGCGCGCCTGACGATGCGTCCGCTGAGCGAGGATTTCATCAAGGATTACCTGGCCGCCGTCGGCCCGGCGGCTCTGACCTCGGTTGGCGCTTATCAACTGGAGGGACTGGGTGCGCAGCTTTTCACCCGAGTCGAGGGCGACTATTTCACGATTCTCGGTTTGCCCCTGTTGCCGCTGATGGATTTCCTGCGCCACCACGGAGTGATCGCGACGTGATTCCCAGCGGCAAGGCACGCCTCGCCGGGGTCATGGGCTGGCCGGTCGAGCATTCGCTGTCGCCCCACCTGCATGGTTATTGGCTCGAACATCACCGGATCGACGGCGTCTACGTTCCCCTGGCCGTCGGGCCGGAGGACCTGCGCATGGTCTTGTCGGCCCTGCCGGCGCTCGGGTTCCGCGGCGTCAACCTGACCCTGCCGCACAAGGAGCAGGCGCTGGACCACTGTGATGAGGCGGACGATCTGGCGCGGCGCATCGGTGCGGTCAACACCATCGTTGTGCACGAGGGGAAGCTGGTCGGCAGCAACAGCGACGCCTTCGGGTTTCTGGAGAACTTGAAAGAAGGTACTCCCGACTGGCGGGCGGATGCGGCGCCGGCCGTGGTGTTGGGCGCAGGCGGCGCGTCCCGCGCCGTGGTTGCGGCGCTCGTCGATGCCGGCGCGCCGGAGGTGCGGGTCGTCAACCGGACCCGGGAGCGGGCCGAGGCGCTGGCCGAGGCGCTGGGCGGCGCCATATCGGTTCATGGCTGGGAGCAACGACACGCGGCGTTGGCGGATGCCGGTCTGCTGGTCAACACCACCACGCTCGGCATGGCGGGCCAGCCGCCGCTCGATCTGGATCTCGGCGGGTTGCCGCCCGACACCCTGGTTACCGACATCGTCTATACACCGCTCATGACGCCGCTGCTGGAGGCGGCGCGCGTCCGCGGCAACCCGCTGGTCGACGGGCTGGGCATGCTGCTGCACCAAGCGCGCCCCGGCTTCGAAGCCTGGTTCGGCGTCCGTCCGTCCGTGACCGCTGCCTTACGCGCCTTCGTGCTTTCGGCGTGACCGGCCCGTGGCTGAGCGATGGTGACGGCCGATGTTGGTGATCGGCCTGACCGGCTCCATCGGGATGGGGAAGTCCACCGCGGTCACCATGCTGCGGCGCATGGGAATTCCGGTGCACGACGCCGACGCGGCCGTTCATGATCTGATCGGCTCCGGCGGCGGCGCCGTCGATGAGATCGCGAAGGCCTTTCGCGGCGTCGTCCGCAAGCGGGTCGTCGACCGCAAACGCTTGGGCGACAAGGTGTTCAAGGACCCGGCGGCGCGGGCCAAGCTGGAAGCCATCTTGCACCCGCGGGTGCGCCGGGCGGCCCGGGCCTTCATAAAGCAGCACGTGCGGTTGCGGCGCGATCTCGTCGTCTTGGATATCCCCTTGCTGTTCGAGACCGGCGGCGAGCGGCTGTGCGATGCGGTGATCGTCGTGATCGCGCCGCCACCGATCCAAAGGCAGCGCGTCCTGTCGCGTCCCGGCATGACCCGCGAGAAATTCGCCGGTATCCTCTCGGCGCAGGTCGCCGACCGAGAAAAGCGCCAACGTGCGGATTTCGTGGTGGAGACCGGTTTGAGCAAAGGCCAGACCTTGCGCCAGCTGACAGCGGTTGTCAGGATGCTGCGCGGTGGCCGATGGACCTCGCAGCACAGGTTGCGGCGCAGATCGCGGCGTAGATCGCGGCGTTGACCGCCCGGCACCCGCCAGCGACACGGTTAGGCTCATCTCTGGATGCGTGAAGTCGTCCTCGATACCGAAACCACCGGCCTCGATCCGGACGCGGGGCACCGGCTGGTCGAGGTCGCTGCCCTGGAGTTGGTGAACCACGTAACG
>JAZFQW010000105.1:0-5514 GCA_036445335.1 Alphaproteobacteria bacterium
ACACGAAGGACTCGCGCGCGGCGCTGGTTGCCGCCGGCGGCCATGTCACCGCCGACCTCTATGTCGAGACCCTGCGGACCTGCCTGCCCGGCGCGGTGTGCGACGTCGCGCGGCCAACCGACCCGGATGGCGGCCTGCCGGCCGGGACCGGCCTCGGCGACTATGACGGCATCGCCTGGACCGGGTCGGCGCTCAACGTCTATGACCGCGAACCGGCGGTGACCCGCCAGATCGATCTGGCGAAGGCGGCATTCGCGTCGGGCGTGCCGATCTTCGGCAGCTGCTGGGGTGTCCAGGTGGCGGTGGTCGCCGCCGGCGGCGACGTCGCGCTCAATCCGCGCGGCCGCGAATTCGGCATCGCGCGCAAGATCACCCTGACCGAGGCGGGCCGGTCGCATCCGCTGTACCACGGCAAGGAGGCGGTGTTCGATGCCGTCGCAGTCCACAAGGACGAGGTCACCCGACTGCCGGCAGGAGCGACTGTGTTGGCCGGCAACGCCGTGAGCGCGATCCAGGCGGTCGAATTCACCGCTGGCCGCAGCAGCTTCTGGGGCGTCCAGTACCACCCGGAGTTCGATCTCCCCGAGATCGGCAGCATCGCCCGCCGCTATGCCGACGCGCTGGTCGCCGAAGGTTTCTTCGAAGACGGCGCCGCGGTGGACCGCTTCGCCGATCTGACCGCGGCGCTCCGCAAGTCGCCGTCGCGCCGCGACATCGCCTGGTTGCTGGGCGCCGACGCCGACGTGCTGGACGAGCGGGTGCGGCTGGCCGAAATCCACAACTGGATTCACCGCAAGGTGCTGCCGGCCCGGTCGTAGCAGGGTCGTTTGGGACGCGCCACGCCGGAACGTAGCAGATACCGGTGACGTCGCCATCCACGGCGGCTCCGGTGCGGATATTGCCGCCAGGTCGAACGATTGCCCGCACGTCGCCGCGGCGGGCGCCGCGTTATTTCCCGCGGTTAGGGAAATGCAAACGAATCCGTGGTCAATTTAGGAAAATTTCGGCGAGGGACGACGGAGCCATGAGTTACATCGACGACATGCGGCGGCGGGTCGAGTTGGCGGAACAGCGCTTCGGCCGGATCAACGACCAGAAGCGCCAGATCACCCAACATCTGCTCAGCCTGATGGATCGGATCGAGGCCGGTCTTGGCGAGCGGCGCGCCGACTTCGAGCGGCAGGCCGCCGAGATCGAGCGCCTGACCGGGGAGAACGAAGAGCTGCGCGGCATGCTGCACCAGCTGCTGCTGTCCCTGGAGTCCGGCGACGACGACACCATGAGCGACGCGCTGGGCGCCCTCGACGCCAAGGTCGCCGCGCTGATCGGCGACGGCGCGACACCGGCGACGCCGATCGAGGAGATCCCGGCCGCCGTTCCGGTGTACGACAGCACGCCCGCCGACGAACCCGTCGAGCCGGACATGCCGACCGACGCCGATCCCACGCCGATCGACCCGGCCCCGGCCACCGCGCTGGAGGCGGAGACCGCGGACGCCGATATGGCGTCCGGTGACGAACTGCCCGGCGAGGACATGTCCGGCGACGAAGCGCACGTCGATGCGCCGTTCGGGTCCGGGACGCCGGACGATGCGGAGACGGTGGCGATGGCCGCCGCCGATGAGGCCGCGTCGGACCAGGCCGCTGAGCTGCCGCCGGCCGACCCCGTCGCCGAACTGGACGCGCTAATCGAGCGCTCCGACAGCATGAACGCCGAGCCCGCCGCCGCCGAGCCGGCCGAGGGCGCGATGCACGACGACATCTCCGACGAGGATCTGCTGCTGACGACGCCCGCCAAGCGGTCCGCGCTGTTCAACGGCCAGCCCGAGGCCGCCGACGACGAGACGGCGGACCCGCTGGAGATCCACGACCTGATCGAGCGGGTCAAGGGCCGGTCGCGCAACGGCGGCGGGACCGCCGCCGCGGAATAGGACCGTTTACCGGTCCGGCGTTCAGAGCCGCCCGGCCAGCGCGTCGAGGAACAGTCCCTTCAGCGCGGCCGAGTCGACCGGCACCGGGTTGCCGCCGGCGGTCGGATCGACCGCCGCCATGTCGCCGATCCGCTGCGCGTCGCGGTCGTCGATGCCGATGTCGGCCAGGGTGTGCGGGATGCCGATGTCGCGCCTGAGCGCCAGCACCCAGTCCAGCACGCCGTCGAAGCCGGGCGTCGCCAACCCGAGATAGCGGCCCAGCCGGTCCAGGCGGGGCCCGATCGCCGGACGGTTGAACGCCATCACGTACGGCATGATCACGGCGTTCAGCAGCCCGTGATGCTTGTCGTAGAGGGCGCCCAGCGGGTGCGACACCGCGTGGATCGCGCCCAGTCCCTTCTGGAACGCCACCGCGCCCATGCCGGCGGCCGCCATCATATTGGCGCGCGCGGCGGGATCGGCGCCGTTCGTCACCGCCGTCCGCAGCCAGTCGTGGACCAGGCGCATGGCCTCCAGCGCGATACCGTCGGCCATCGGGTGATAGCCCGGCGCGCAATACGCCTCCAGCGCGTGCGCCAGCGCATCCATGCCCGTCGCCGCCGTGACCGGCGGCGGCAGGCTGGTGGTCAGCGCCGGATCGGCGATCACCGCCACCGGCATCATCCCGGGGTGGAAGATGACCTTCTTCACCCGGCTGTCCTCGTCGGTCACCACGGCGGCGCGGCCGACTTCCGATCCGGTGCCGGCGGTGGTCGGCACCGCGATCACCGGCCGGATGCCGTCGGCGTCGGCGCGCCGCCAGTTGTCGCCGATGTCCTCGAAGTCCCAGATCGGCAGAGTCTGGCCGGCCATGAAGGCGATCGCCTTGCCGGCGTCGAGCGCGCTGCCGCCGCCGAACGCGATCACGCCGTCATGGTTGCCGGCCCGGAACGCCGCCAAACCGATCTCGACATTCCTGAGCGTCGGGTTGGACCTGATGCCGCCGAACAGGCTGCAGCCCAGGCCGACGGCGCGGCACGCGGCGACCGCCTCGGTCACCATCGGCAGCTCCGCCAAACCCTGGTCGGTCACCAGAAGCGGGCTGTCCAGCTCGGCCTCCCGGCAGGCGTCGGGCAGTTCGACGATGCGACCGGCGCCGAAGCGGATGGCGGTCGGGTAGTGCCAGTCGGCGGTCGGCGAGACGGTCTGCGAGGTATCGGTCATGGGGGCCAAGTCCTGGCTGTGGCGACGCGCTGTCAAATGATTTCGAAATAGCGCTCCATTTCCCAGTCGGTGACGTGGCGGCGGAACTCGCGTTCTTCCCATTCGCGGGTCGCGGCGAAATGGTCGACGAAGGTGTCGCCGAACAGCGTGCGCGCCGCCGCCGAGCGTTTCAGCGCCTGCGCCGCGTCCCACAGGGTGCGCGGCAGGCCCAGGTGCTTCGGGATTTTCTGCTCGTACGCGTTGCCGGCGACCGGCGCCTCCGGCTCGAGCCCGTGCTCGATGCCCCAGAGGCCCGATCCGAGCGCCGCCGCCATCGCCAGATACGGGTTGGCGTCGGCCGCGCCGATCCGGTACTCGACCCGCTGCGACGTCTCCGATCCGGGGATGGCGCGCAGCGCGCAGGTCCGGTTGTCCATCCCCCAGGTCGCGTCGGTCGGCGCCCAGAACCCCGGGATCAGCCGCGAATAGGCGTTGACCGTCGGCGCGACCATGGCCAGCAGCTCCGGCATCAGCTTCTGCTGTCCGGCGATGAAGTGGCGCATGGTGTCGCTGATCGTGTCCGGCCGGCCCGGATCGTGGAACACGGCGGCACCGTCGGCGCCCTTCAGCGACATATGGACGTGCCCGCTCTGGCCCGGCCAGTCCATCGACCACTTCGCCATGAAGGTCGCCATCAGCTGGTTGCGCTGGGCGAACACCTTGGTGAAAGTCTTGAACAGCGCCGCCTTGTCGGCCGCGGCCGGCAGCGCGTCGACGGCGATCGCCGCCTCAATCACGCCCGGGCCGGTTTCGGTGTGCAGGCTCTCCAGCCCCATGTCCATGGTCTCGCACACCGCCAGGAAGTCGCGGTGGAGATCCGCCCACACCGAGTTGCGCAGCACGGAATAGCCGAAGAAGCCGGGGGTGATCGGCCTCATCCCGCGATAGCCCTTCTCGCGGATCGAGTGCGGCGTCTCCTCGAACAGGAAGAACTCGTACTCGGCCGCCGCATAGGGCGTCAGGCCGGCGCCGGCGGCCCGGTCGACGACGCGTCTGAGGCACGCGCGAGGGCAAACCGCCTCGGCCTCGCCGGCGAATTCCGACAGGAAGAACAGCATGCCGTCCTCCCACGGGATCTCGCGGCAGCTGTCCGCCAGGATGCGCACCTGGGCGTCCGGATAGCCGGTGTGCCAGCCGGTGAACGCGACGTTGTCGTACAGCTGGTCGTGGCTGTCCCAGCCCAGCACCACGTCGCAGAAGCCGAAGTGGCCGTCGAGCGCCGACAGGAACTTCTCCGTCGCCATGTACTTGCCGCGCAGCACGCCATCCATGTCGAAGGCGCCGACCTTGACATGGCTCAGGCCGCGCGCATCGACGATCCTGCGCGCATCATCGGCGGTCTTCACGTCGCGTGCGTGCATGGTGCTCCTCGGCTTCGGCGCCATGGGACGGGGCGGCCGCGTGCAGTGTCGAGCGGCCGGCCGGCGCGCATCATGCCCAGCCGAAACCGGTTGGCGCAAGCCGGTGCGGAAAGCGGCGCTGCAGCCCGTTGGCAGGGCGATGCCAGGGTGTCGTGGCGCTTGTGAACAGGCACCGATTCGGGCCAATCTGTCGCGCCGCCACGGTCCTGGCGGCAGTCAACCAATAGGCGGAACCGCTGGTAGGGAGGACGACGATCATGGATGTACGGGCCGCGGTGGCACACGAGGCGGGCAAGCCGCTGACGATCGAGACCGTGCAGCTGGACGGGCCGAAGACGGGCGAAGTGCTGGTCGAGCTGAAGGCGACCGGGGTGTGCCACACCGACGCCTTCACCCTGTCGGGCGGCGACCCGGAGGGGCTGTTTCCGACCATCCTGGGCCATGAGGGCGCCGGCGTCGTCGTCGATGTCGGGCCGGGGGTGACCTCGGTGAAGGCGGGCGACCACGTGATCCCGCTGTACACTCCGGAATGCCGCGAATGCGACTACTGCACGTCGGGCAAGACCAATCTGTGCCAGGCGATCCGCGTCACCCAGGGCCAGGGCGTGATGCCCGACGGCACCAGCCGGTTCTCACTCAACGGCGACCGGCTGTACCACTATATGGGCTGCTCGACCTTCGCCAACTACACCGTGCTGCCCGAGATCGCCGTGGCGAAGATCCGCGACGACGCGCCGTTCGACATCGTCTGCTACATCGGCTGCGGCGTCACCACCGGGGTCGGCGCGGTGATCAACACCGCCAAGGTCGAGGCCGGCGCCAACGTCGTGGTGTTCGGACTGGGCGGCATCGGCCTCAACGTCGTGCAGGGCTGCCGTTTGGTCGGCGCCAACATGATCGTCGGCGTCGACCTCAACCCCGAGCGCGATGCGATCGGCCGCCAGTTCGGCATGACCCACTTCGTCAACCCCGGCAAGGTGT
>JAZFQW010000106.1:0-2192 GCA_036445335.1 Alphaproteobacteria bacterium
GCATTGCACCGCGCGGCGTTCCTGCCCTGTCGGCGCGACAGCGCCGCGCAGACCGTGGCCAGTGTGAGTAGTGCGGGCTTGGACCGATTGCAGTTTGCGGCGACTGAAACTACAAAGGCGCAGGCGCGGACGGCATGGCACGGCGATGCCGCCGCGGCCCCGCGAACGTCCCACCGGAGGTGTCGGTTGCGATGAAGATCCTGGTCCCGGTCAAACGGGTAGTCGACTACAACGTCAAGGTGCGGGTGAAGACCGACGGCACCGGCGTCGATCTGACCAACGTCAAGATGTCGATGAACCCGTTCGACGAGATCGCCGTGGAAGAGGCGATCCGGCTGAAGGAGGCCGGCACGGCGACCGAAATCGTCGTGGTGTCGATGGGAGTGCAGCAATGCCAGGAGACTCTCCGGACCGCGCTGGCGATGGGCACCGACCGTGGTATCCTGGTGCTGACCGACGCCGAGCTGCAGCCGCTGGCGGTCGCCAAGATGCTGAAGGTGCTGGTGGACAAGGAGTCGCCCCAGCTGGTCGTCCTGGGCAAGCAGGCGATCGACGACGACGCCAACCAGACCGGCCAAATGCTGGCCGCGCTGCTGGGCTGGCCGCAGGGCACGTTCGCGTCGAAAATTGTGCCTGAGGACGGCGGCGTGGTGGTGACGCGCGAGGTCGACGGCGGGCTGGAGACGGTCTGGCTGAAGCTGCCGGCGGTCGTCACCACCGACTTGCGGCTAAACGAGCCGCGTTACGCCAGCCTGCCCAACATCATGAAGGCGAAGAAGAAGCCGATCGACCAGACCACGCCGCAGGAGCTGGGCATCGACCCGGCGCCCCGGCTGGCCACCCTGACCGTCGTCGAGCCGCCCAAGCGCAAGGGCGGTGCCAAGGTGGCGTCGGTCGCCGAGCTGGTCGACAAGCTGAAGACCGAGGCCCGGGTCATCTAGGAGCCCGTGTCAAACGCCCGTCACGGAGTGAACAGGTCATGAGCGTTCTGGTTATTGCCGAGCACGACGGCGCGGCGTTGAAGCCGGCGACCCTCAACACCGTGACCGCGGCGGCGGCGCTGGGCGGCGACGTCGACATGCTGGTCGTCGGCAGCGACTGCGCCGGCGCCGCCGACGCGGCCGCCAAGGTGGCCGGCATCGCCAAGGTGCTGGTCGCCGACGCGCCGGAATTCGAGCACCGGCTGGCGGAGAACACCGCGCCGCTGATCGCCGGGCTGGCGAAGGGCTACGGCCACGTGCTGGCGCCGGCCACGACCACCGGCAAGAACATCATGCCGCGGGTCGCCGCGCTCCTGGACGTGCAGCAGGTCTCCGACATCATCGGCGTGGAATCCCCCGACACCTTCACCCGGCCGATCTATGCCGGCAACGCCATCGCCAAGGTGCGGTCGAGCGACCCGATCAAGGTGATCACCGTGCGCACCACCGCGTTCGAGGCGGCCGCCGCGGACGGCGGCTCCGCGCCCAGCGAGACCGTCGCCGGCACCGGCGACGCCGGCCTGTCGCGGTTCGTCGGCCAGGAGCTGAGCGTGAGCGAACGGCCCGAGCTGACGTCGGCCCGGATCGTCATCTCCGGTGGCCGCGGCATGGGCTCCGGCGAAAACTTCGCGCTGCTGGAGCGGGTCGCCGACAGGCTGGGGGCGGCGATCGGCGCCAGCCGGGCGGCGGTCGACGCCGGCTTCGTGCCGAACGACTACCAGGTCGGCCAGACCGGCAAGGTGGTGGCGCCCGATCTGTACATCGCCGTCGGCATCTCCGGCGCCATCCAGCACCTGGCCGGGATGAAGGATTCGAAGGTGATCGTAGCCATCAACAAGTACGAGGAGGCTCCGATCTTCCAGGTAGCCGACTACGGCCTGGTCGCCGACCTGTTCAAGGCGATCCCTGAGCTGGACGAGGCGCTGGAGAAGGCGCTGTAGCGCGCCGTATCAGGGAGCGCCAAGCAGGGCCCGCACGGTCGCGCCCTTTCCACGGTGGCCGTCGGCGCGCTACAAAGGATAGGCGGCGCCAATGCGCCCATGCCCGCTCCGGAAAGGACCCCCGATGATCGAGCTCTACACCTGGCCGACGCCGAATGGCATGAAGATCTCCATCATGTTGGAGGAGATCAGCATGCCCTACGAGGTCCACCCGATCGACATCGGCTCCGGCGACCAGTTCGACCCGGAGTACCTGAAGATCAGCCCGAAC
>JAZFQW010000107.1:0-2005 GCA_036445335.1 Alphaproteobacteria bacterium
TGGCCGCCTGCCGCGCCTATCCCGGCGCCCACAACGCGCGGCGCATCACCTTCGAATACGTCATGCTGAAGGGCGTCAACGATACGGTCGCCGACGCCCGCGAACTGGTCCGGCTGCTGCGCGGCATTCCCGCCAAGGTCAACCTGATCCCGTTCAACCCGTGGCCCGGCGCGCCCTACCAATGCTCCACTCGGCCGGCGATCCGCCGTTTCGCCGCCATCCTGATGGCGGCCGGCTACTCCAGCCCGGTCCGCGCCACCCGCGGCCAAGACATCATGGCCGCCTGCGGCCAGCTCAAGTCCGACAGCGTAAGGCAGCGGCGCGCTGGGCCGCCGGGCGCCCTGGCAGAGGTTGCGGCCCGGGCGTAGGCGATACCGGCTCCAAGCGATGGTGCGTGTGATCCTGCGCGAGGGCGAGGTCGCGGTCCGTCGGCCGGCAGTACCCAGGGACCGACTCGGAACGGTATGACGCGCTCTGCCGGACGTCGACCGGGGCGTGGCTCCTCTGCCGGCCTGCGCTTGCCGGCGTGGGGCTTTGGCTCTACTGTCCCGCCGCTTTCGGTATCGTTGGGACCGGTCGAGATGAGCGACGTCAAGCGGGTGGTGCTGGCCTATTCGGGGGGGCTGGACACCTCGGTGATCCTGCGCTGGCTGCAGGAGGCCTATGGCTGCGAGGTGGTGACCTTCACCGCCGATATCGGCCAGGGCGATGAGGTGGAGCCGGCGCGGGCCAAGGCGGAGATGATGGGCATCGCGCCCGAGCACATCTTCATCGACGACCTGCGCGAGGAGTTCGTCCGCGACTTCGTCTTCCCGATGTTCCGCGCCAACACCCTGTACGAGGGCACCTACTTGCTGGGCACCTCGATCGCCCGGCCGTTGATCGCCAAGCGGCAGATCGAGATCGCGCGCGAAGTCGGTGCCGACGCGGTCGCCCACGGCGCCACCGGCAAGGGCAACGACCAGGTCCGCTTCGAGCTCGGCTACTACGCGCTGCAGCCCGACATCCACGTGATCG
Source organism: Alphaproteobacteria bacterium (assembly GCA_036445335.1). Taxonomy (GTDB): domain Bacteria; phylum Pseudomonadota; class Alphaproteobacteria; order DSM-16000; family Inquilinaceae; genus JAZFQW01. The sequence goes on from JAZFQW010000107.1 coordinate 1,018, forward strand.
CGCCGTGGCGCGAGTGGGACCTGACCAGCCGCACCCGCCTGCTGGCCTATGCCGACGAGCGGCAGATTCCGATCGCCAAGGACAAGCGCGGCGAGCCTCCCTATTCGACCGACGCCAACCTGCTGCACATCTCCTACGAGGGCAAGGCGCTGGAGGACCCGTGGGTCGAGCCCGACGAGGCGATGTTCACCCGCACCGTCAGCCCGGCGGCGGCGCCCGACACACCGACCTACGTGGAGATCGCCTTCGAGCGCGGCGACCCGGTGGCGGTCGACGGCGTTGCGCTGTCGCCGGCGGCGCTGCTGACCCGACTCAACGAACTTGCCGGTGCCAACGGCGTCGGCCGGCTCGACCTGGTGGAGAACCGCTTCGTCGGCATGAAGAGCCGCGGCGTCTACGAGACACCCGGCGGCACGACTCTTCTGGCGGCGCACCGGGCGATCGAGTCGATCACGCTCGACCGCGGCGCGGCGCACCTGAAGGACGAGCTGATGCCGCGCTATGCGGCGCTGATCTACAACGGCTTCTGGTTCGCGCCGGAGCGCTTGGCGCTGCAGGCGCTGATCGACCACACCCAGCAGGCGGTCGACGGCACGGTGCGGCTGAAGCTGTTCAAGGGCAACGTCGACGTGGTCGGGCGCAAGAGCGCCAACAGCCTGTATGACCGGGACTACGTGACGTTCGAGGAGGACGAGGTCTACGACCAGCGCGACGCCGAGGGCTTCATCAAATTGAACGCGCTCAGGCTCCGCCTCGCCGCGATGGCCCGCGACCGGCGTTAACCTGTATTTCTCATACTGGCCACGGCCTGCGTCGCGTCCGGGCGGTCCGAGCCGCCAGGAGAAGGCCGAAGAGCGTAGCACCGCTACGGTCGAGGCCTTCGACGCAGCGGGCGGGCCGCCCGGGCGCGACCCGGAGGGCGGCGCTGTCCCCTCGACAGGGTGCGTCACGCCGCTTGCCCGATGCGACGGCATCGCGCCGCGCGGCC
>JAZFQW010000108.1:0-8621 GCA_036445335.1 Alphaproteobacteria bacterium
CGTGGCGCAGGCTGGCGAGCATCTGCGGCCATATCGTCTCCAGGCTGGACGACTCCAAAACGTCGGCGAAATCGTCGCCCAGCGCGTCGAGGATCATGTAATACCCGTACATCCGCCCCTTGATCGCATAGAAGATGTCGTCGGCCTGGGTGTCGATCAGCCAGCCGCCGCCCTGGTCCAGATGCTCGGCGATGATCGCCGACGACGAGCCGAGATCGGCTGAGATGCGGTCGATGGTCCGCAGCAGATTGTCGGCGCGCCGCTCGAACGCCGCCTCGCCGGCGGCCAGCCGACGGTTGTATTCGACCAGCGCCACCGCCGCCGACCGATACTGCGATTCGCTCGACGCCACCGGCGCCAGCGACGCGGAGAAGTCGAAGATCCAGCGGTCGCCCGGATAGCGCAGCAGGCCCGCGGCGCGGTCGAGCTGCGGGTCGACCTGCGACGAGCCGCGGGCGCGGCCGATCTGGTCGCTCATCTCCACCGCGAACCGGCTCAGCGCATAGACGATCCCCTGCTGGAAGTTCGGCATGTTGTCGAGCATCCAGCCGGGCAGGAAGAACGGGTCGTTGGCGGCCCAGTGGTTTTCGTCGATCTCGCGCCGGATCAGCGCCGCGGCGATGTCGACCGCCCGGCTGCCGCCCTCGGTCGGCGTGGCCACGGCGAAGTCGACGTCGTCGTCGACGGTGTGCACCCAGGCCATGCCGGCGGCGTAATACAGCACCACAAGGCCGACCACGACCAGCAGGCCGGGAACGCCGAACCGGCGGATCGTGCCGCCGGACCGCGCCAGCCGGTCGTACAGGGCGGCCAGCCGGTAGCGCAGCGGCGGCCGCGTGCGTTCGGCCTCGGGCAGGTCCTCGTCGAAGATATCGTCTTTGTCGGCCATCGCGGCGGGTCCGGTCTGCGGTCGCGGCACACCCTAGCCTGCATTTCTCATACTGGCCACGGCCTGCGCGACGGCGTCGGGACAGCGCCGGCGAGCGATTCGGATGCTCAGGCGCCGGGCAGGACGTACAGCGTCACCGCAGTGAAGTGGCAAGCGCTGCCGGCCAGGACGAACAGGTGCCAGACCGTGTGGTTGAACGGCATCCGTTCCCACAGATAGAACACTGTTCCGGTCGTGTAGGCCAGGCCGCCGACCAGCAGCCACAGCGTGCCGCCGGCCCCGACCGACCCCCACAGCTCGCCGGTCGCGACGATCATCAGCCAGCCCATCGCGAGGTACAGCGGCAGCGAAACCCGGTCGCCATGAGTCCGGTGAAACACCTTGAACAGCACGCCGGCGACGGCGAGGGTCCAGACGATCACGAACAGCGTCCAGCCGACCACGCCGCCGATGCTGACCAGGGTGAACGGCGTGTAGGTCCCGGCGATCAGGAGGAAGATCGCCGCGTGGTCGAGGATGTTGAGAATCGCCTTGGTGCGCGGCCCGCGCACCGCGTGATACAGGGTCGAGGCGGAATAGAGCAGCACCAGCGTCGACCCGTAGATCGCCAGGCTGACGATGTCCAGCGCCGTGCCGCGCAGCGACGCGAACACCACCAGCACGACCAGGCCGGCAACGGCCAGCAGGGCGCCCAGCCCGTGGGTCACGGCGTTGGCGATTTCCTCGCCAACGGATTGGTCCTGCCGACGCGACCTGTATTCGTCCATGTCTCCGGCTCGATCTTCATCGATTACCGTGATGTTAGCAGCCGGATGTTGCGAGTCCATGACCGTATCGCGTGAGCTCCGCGGCGCGCGCGGGCGACCGGCCGCGGCTCTGCCGGTCCGGTGCGGCGGAACGCGCCGGATCACGCCGCCCCGCCAATGACGACGGCCGGCGGTCGCCATCGCCACCGCCGGCCGTTGACGTTGAAGTGACCGGCCGTGGCCGGTGTGAGAAGTGCGGGCTAGAACCAAGCGCCACAGATTCCACTGTCGCGCTGTGGTCAAGGACGCTATCGTTGCGCCATCTACATCGCACAGGGAGCGTATAATAAAATGAAGAAACTGCTGACGTCCCTCGCCGCCGCGACAGTGCTGACTGCCGGCGCGGCGCAGGCGCAGGATATCTCCCCCGCCGTCGTCTTCGACATGGGAGGAAAGTTCGACCGCTCGTTCAACGAGGGCATCTACACCGGCGTCGAGCGATTCCGCGAGGAGACAGGAATCGACTACGCCGAGTTCGAGGTGACCAACGAATCGCAGCGCGAGCAGGCGTTGCGGCGCATGGCGCGGCGCGGCGCGGACATCGTCATCGCCGTCGGCTTCGCCCAGGCGCCGGCGCTGGAGGTGGTCGCCAGGGAGTTCCCTGACACCAAGTTCACCCTGATCGACATGGTCGTCGACCTGCCCAACGTGCAGTCGGTGATCTTCAAGGAGCAGGAGGGATCGTTCATCGTCGGCATGTTGGCGGCGCTGGCGTCGGAGTCCGATGCGGTCGGCTTCGTCGGCGGCATGGACATCCCACTGATCCGCAAGTTCGCCTGCGGCTACGAGCAGGGGGTGCACCACGTCGACCCGGACATGGAGGTCTATCAGAACATGACCGGCACGACGCCGTCGGCGTGGAACGACCCCAGCCGTGGCGGCGAGCTGGCGCGCAGCCAGTTCGACCGCGGCGCCGACGTGGTCTATGCCGCCGCCGGCGGCACCGGCATCGGCGTCTACCAGGCGGCCGAGGAGGCCGGCAAGCTGGCAATCGGCGTCGACAGCAACCAGAACTACCTGCATCCGGGCACGATGCTGACCTCGATGTTGAAGCGGGTCGATGTCGCCGCCTACGAGGCCTACCAGAGCACTCTGGACGGCACGTGGGAGTCCGGCATCAAGGTGCTGGGGCTGGCCGAGGAGGGCGTCGGCTGGGCGCTCGACGAGCACAACGAGAGCCTGATCACGCCGGAGATGATCGCCGCCGTGGATGCCGCCACCGCCGCCATCATCGGTGGCGAGATCGAGGTGGTCGACTACACGGCCGCCAACGAGTGTGCCTACTGACGACGGCGCGCCGCAGTAGACCCTGATGGAAGGCCCGGGAACACCACCGGTGGCCGGCGACGGCGGCGCGAGAGCGGACGCCCCGCCGGCCATCGAGTTGCGCGACATCAACAAGAGCTTCGGGCCGGTCCACGCCAACAAGGACATCTCGTTGACGGTCGCCAAGGGTACGATCCACGGCATCATCGGCGAGAACGGCGCCGGCAAATCGACGCTGATGAGCATCTTGTACGGCTTCTATCAGGCCGACAGCGGCGAGATCCGCGTCGACAGCGAACGACGCGACATCAAGAGTTCCGACGACGCGATCGAGGCCGGCATCGGCATGGTCCACCAGCACTTCATGCTGGTCGAGCCGTTCACCGTGCTGGAAAACGTCATGTTGGGCATCGAGGGCGGCCAGATTCTGGCCGGCGGCATAGTCGCCGCTCACGCCGAGCTCGACCGGCTTGAGCACGAATACAACCTCGAGGTCGATCCCGACGCGCTGATCCGCGACCTGCCGGTCGGCCTGCAGCAGCGCGTCGAGATCCTCAAGGCGCTTTACCGGGGCGCCGACATCCTGATCCTCGACGAGCCGACCGGCGTGCTGACGCCGCAGGAGGCCGACCAGCTGTTCCGCATCCTGGCGACCCTGCGCGAACAGGGCAAGACGGTCATCCTGATCACCCACAAGCTGCGCGAGATCATGGCGATCACCGACTATGTCACGGTGATGCGCCAGGGCGAGGTGGTCGCCAATGTCGCCACCAGCGACACCGACCGCGAGAAACTGGCCGAGATGATGGTCGGCCGCAAGGTGCTGCTGCAGGTCGACAAGAAGCCGGCCACGCCGGGCCAGGCGGTGCTGGAGGTCCGCAATCTCGACGTCGTCGACCGGATGAAGGTGCGCCGGGTCAAGGACGTGTCGTTCGGCGTGCGGGCGGGCGAGATCGTCGGCATCGCCGGGGTATCGGGGAACGGCCAGTCCGAGCTGCTGGCGGCGATCGCCGGCATCACCCGGCCGACGCTGGGCGAGATCCTGGTCGACGGCCAGGAGGTCAGGTCGGTCGGCGTCGAGGACGCGAGGGGCATGCGCCATCTGGGCCTCGCCCACGTGCCGGAGGACCGGTTGCACGAAGGGCTGGTCATCACCTTCGAGGCCAACGAGAACAGCATCCTGGGCTACCACCACAAACCGGCGATCAACGGACCGATCCTGATGAAGCGCAACACGATCGTCGACACTTGCGTGCGCTACATGGACGATTTCGATGTCCGGCCGCCGAACCCGATGCTTAAGGCTGCGAGTTTCTCCGGCGGCAACCAGCAGAAGATCATCGTCGCGCGGGAGATGGAGCAGGACCCCAGCCTGCTGCTGGTCGGCCAGCCGACCCGCGGCGTCGATATCGGCGCCATCGAGTTCATCCACCGCCGGCTGATCGCGATGCGCGACGCCGGCAAGGCGGTCCTGCTGGTATCGGTCGAGCTGGAAGAGATCATGTCGCTGAGCGACCGCATCCTGGTGATGTTCGACGGATTCATCGTCGGCGAGGTGGCGCAGGCCGATGCCACCGAACAGACGCTGGGCCTGATGATGGCGGGCATCGCGCCGGACGAGCCCGCGCGGGCGGACGTGGCGGCGGGGGCCGCATGAGCAAGTTCGGGTCCGCCTCCGATGTGCCGCGCTGGGTCAGCATCGGCCTGATCCCGCTGATCAACTTGTCGCTGGCCTTCCTGGTGTCCGGGATCGTCGTCCTGATCATCGGCGAGAATCCGGTCGAGGCGGTGCGTCTGTTGGTGTTCGGCGCGATCGGCTATGGCGAGGGGGTCGGCTTCACCCTCTACTATGCCACCAACTTCATCTTCACCGGCCTGTGCGTGGCGATCGCGTTCCACTGCGGGCTGTTCAACATCGGCGGCGAGGGCCAGGCCTATATCGGCGGCCTGGGCGTCGGGCTGGTGTGCCTGTATCTCGACTTCCTGCCGTTCGTCCTGATCGTGCCCGTCGCCATCCTTGCCGGCGCCCTGTTCGGCGGCGGCTGGGCGTTCATCCCCGGCTACCTGCAAGCCAAGCGCGGCAGCCACACCGTCATCACCACCATCATGTTCAACTTCATCGCCGCGGCGCTGATGGTCTACCTGATGGTCAACGTGCTGATCCGGCCGGGCCAGCAGTCGCCGGAGAGCCGGCCGTTCCTGGAAAACGCGGTGCTGCCGAAGCTGCACGGGGCGTTCGGCCTGTTCGGGCTCGATCTTGGCGCGTCGCCGCTCAACTTGTCGTTCGTGTGGGCGCTGTTCTGCTGTGTGGTGGTCTATGGCTTCATCTGGCACACCCGCTGGGGCTACGAGCTGCGCACGGTGGGGCAGAACCAGCGCGCCGCGGTCTATGGCGGCATCTCGGTGTCGCGCAACATCATCATCGCGATGGCGCTGTCCGGCGCCCTGGCCGGGTTCGTCGGGCTCAACGAGATCATGGGCGTGCACCACCGGCTGCTGCTCAACTTCCAAGCCGGCTATGGCTTCGTCGGCATTGCCGTCGCGCTGATGGGGCGCAACCACCCGGTCGGCATCATACTGGCGTCGCTGCTGTTCGGCGCGCTGTACCAGGGCGGCGCCGAGCTGGCCTTCGACATGCCGAAGATCACCCGCGATATGGTGGTGGTGATCCAGGGCCTGGTGATCCTGTTCGCCGGCGCGCTGGAGAACATGTTCCGCCCGCAGATCGAGGGCCTCTTCCGGCGGCGCGGCGAAGCGCGCGCCACGGCACCCGCGGAATAGGGGCGGGCGGCGATGGAAAACTTCACACTGTTCATCCTGGTGCTGGACGCCACGTTCAGGGTGTCGACGCCGCTGATCCTGGCGGCGCTGGCGGGCCTGTTCTCCGAACGGTCCGGGGTGGTCGACATCGGCCTGGAAGGCAAGATGCTGGGCGCCGCCTTCGCCGCCGCGGCGACCGCCGCGGTGACCGGGTCGGCGTGGTTCGGCCTGCTGGGGGGGATCGGCGCCGCGATGGCATTGGCGATGCTGCACGGCTTCGCCTGCATCACCCATCGCGGCGACCAGATCATCTCCGGCGTGGCGATAAACATCCTGGTCTTGGGCCTGGCGCCGACCCTGGGGATCGCCTGGTTCGCGCGCGGCGGGCAGACGCCGACCCTGAGCCCCGACCAGCGCTTCACGGCGATCAAGCTGCCGTTTGCCGACGCCGTCGCCGACGTGCCGATCCTGGGTCCGATCTATTCCGAGTTGATCAGCGGCCACAACCTGCTGGTCTATTTCGCCCTCGCCATGGTGCCGGCGACCGCCTGGGTGCTGTACCGCACCCGCTTCGGCCTGCGCCTGCGCGCGGTCGGCGAGAATCCGGCGGCGGTCGACACGGCGGGGATCTCGGTCGTCTGGCTGCGCTACCGGGCGCTGATGGTCACCGGTTTCCTGTGCGGCGTCGCCGGCACCTATCTGTCGGTCGCGCACAACGCGTCGTTCGTCCCCAACATGACCGCGGGCAAGGGCTTCCTGGCCCTGGCGGCGCTGATCTTCGCGAAATGGCGGCCGGTCCCGGTGCTGCTGACCTGCCTGCTGTTCGGCTTCCTGGAGGCGATCGAGGCGCGGTTGCAGGGCGTGGAGTTGCCGCTGATCGGCGCCATCCCGGTGCAGTTCATCCAGGCCCTTCCCTACATTTTGACCGTCGTGCTGCTGGCCGGCTTCATCGGCAAGGCGGTGGCGCCCAAGGCGATCGGCGTGCCCTACGCCAAGGAACGATGAGCGACGACTTCGACGCGCTGTTCGCCGCCGCCACCGCCGCCCGGGCGAACGCCTACGCGCCCTATTCCAGCTTCCCGGTCGGCGCCGCGCTGCGCGCGCCAGACGGCCGCATCTTCGCCGCCTGCAACGTCGAGAACGCCGCCTATCCGCAGGGCCAGTGCGCCGAGGCGAGTGCCATCGGGGTCATGGTCGCCAGCGGCGCCACGCGGATCGCCGAGGTGGTCGTGCTCGGCGGCGAGGTCGGCGACGGGCTGTTGTGCTCGCCGTGCGGCGGCTGCCGCCAGCGTCTGCGCGAGTTCGCCGCGCCGGACGCGCCGATCCATGTCTGCGGCCCCGAGGGGCTGCGCCGGACGACCACCCTGGCCGAACTGCTGCCGCTGTCGTTCGGCCCCGACAATTTGGGCGCCTGACCCGATGGCGCTCGACGAGCCGGCACGCGCCGCCACCATCATCGGCGAGCGCGCGCCCGGCATCACGCCCCGCGTCGCACTGGTGCTGGGGTCCGGGCTGGGGCCGCTGGCCGACAGCGTCGACGGCGCCGTCGCGATCTCCTACGCCGACCTGCCTGGCTTTCCCCAGCCGGGCGTCGAGGGCCACGCCGGACGCCTGGTGCTGGGCCGGCTGGGCGGCGTGCCGGTGGCCTGCCTGCAGGGCCGCGCCCACGCCTACGAGGGTCGCGGCTACGACGTGATGGCGACGGCGGTGCGGACGATGCAGGCGATCGGCTGCGAGCTGATCTACCTGACCTGTGCCGCCGGCAGCCTGCGCCGCGAGGTCGACGCCGGCCGGCTGATGACGATCACCGACCACATCAACCTGCAGGGCGGCAACCCGCTGGTCGGGCCCAACGACGACGCGGTCGGCCCGCGCTTCCCGCCGATGGTCGACGCCTACGACCCGGCGCACCGGGCGCGCCAGCACGCCGCCGCGGCGGCGTTGGGCATCGACCTCGCCGAGGGGGTCTATTGCGTCTGGCTGGGCCCGAGCTTCGAGACCCCGGCCGAGGTGCGCATGATCAAGATGCTGGGCGCCGATGCCGTCGGCATGTCGACGGTGCCGGAATCCATCCTGGCGCGCCATTGCGGGCTGCAGGTGACCGCGACCGCCGTCATCACCAACCTGGGCGTCGGCCTGAGCGACGAGCCGGTCGACCACGACCAGACCCTGCGCGCGGCGACCGCGGCCGGCGCCGACCTCGCCCGCCTGATCGTCCGGTTCCTGGAGGACCTGCCGGCGCCGGCGTGAGCGCTAGCCTGTCGGCGCGACAGCGCCGCGCAGACCGTGGCCAGTGTGAGAAGTACGGGCTAAGCCCGCCGGCAATATCACACCGGTGTCGGACCGTGATCCCGATCCGATCAATTTCGCGAGATCGCCGCTCCGGCGCGCATGGAACTGATAGGGTCGAACCGGCGTTGCGAACGTCTCCCGGTGCAACAGGAGGCAATACCCATGATCGGCAATCACGGATACATCTTCGTCGCGCTGGCGCTGGCGCTCGGCGGGTGCGCGGCCGGTGACGACGGTTTCGCCACGTCGCCGGCCGGCTATGTGCAGGACGCCGGAGCGCGGGTCGCGGCGGCGGACTGGGCCGCGGCCGAGACCGTCGAGATCGTCCTGTCGGAGTACGAATTCCAGCCGGCCGACCTGACCTTCCGGGCGGGCACGCCGTACCGCCTGCGCCTCAGCAACACCGGCGACGCGACGCACTATTTCGCGGCGGCGGATTTCTTCAAGGCGATCGCCGCGCAGAGGCTGACCCGGCCCGGCGACGCGGTCGAGACGCCGCTGCTGACGTCCATCGCGGTGCCGCCGGGGGCGTCGAAGACGCTCAGCTTCGGTCCCGTCGAGCGCGGCGCCTATGACGTCGAGTGCACCGCGCCCCTGCACGCCGTGTT
>JAZFQW010000109.1:0-2284 GCA_036445335.1 Alphaproteobacteria bacterium
GCGCAACACCACCCTGGAGCGCTGGGACACCACTCGCTTCACCTGGCACGAGAAGGACATGGACGTGGCGCTGGAACTCGCCCAGGCGGGCGGGCTGCCGCTGCCGTTGTTCGGCCAGGTCGACCAGCTGGTCAAGCGCCTCGGGCCCGACCAGGTCAAGGCGCTGCTGTATGGCAAGGAGGCGGAGTATCTCGGGCTGACGGTCACGCCGCTGCCGCCGGACGAAGGCGGGCTGGGTTGAGGCCGGAATTCAGCGCACGCGTGCCGATCCTCATACTTCGACAGGCTCAGCATGAGGATCTCATGTCGAGTCGGGAGCAGGAGACTCCCGTTTCGGCCCTCACCCTGAGCCTGTCGAAGGGCGAGGGGCGAAACAGGAGGCCCGCCCAGAAACACGACCACTGGTCGATCCACGCGGAGCCGCAATACCGGAACCAGAGCATCGACCATGCCCAAGACCAATAACCCGCGCTATCAATCCGACGTCATCGTCGATCTGCTGCAACACTACGGATTCCCCTACGTCGCGATGAATCCGGGGGCCAGCTTCCGCGGGTTGCATGACAGCCTGGTCAACTACGGCGGCAACCGGCCGGAGCTGCTGGTGTGCCAGCACGAGGAGACGGCGGTGCAGATCGCCCACGGCTACGCCCGGGCGACCGGGCGGCCGATGGCGGTGATCCTGCACGACCTGGTCGGCCTGCTGCACGCCCAGATGGCGGTCTATTACGCCCATATCGACCGCGCGCCGGTATTCGTCATCGGCGCCACCGGGCCGATGCACGAGGGCAAGCGCCGGCCGCACATCGACTGGAGCCACACCGCCCTGGTCCAGGGCGAGGCGGTGCGCGACTTCACCAAATGGGACTACCAACCGACCGCGATCGAGGGCGTGCCCGACAGCTTCATGCGCGCCTACTCCGCCATGATGACCGAGCCCCGGGGCCCGATCTACATGTGCTACGACGCCTGGCTGCAGGAGGCGCCGCTGGCGGCCGAGGTCGAGATGCCGCCGGCCGACATTGCGCGCGCGCCGGCACCCATGGCCGCCGACCCGGCGGTGCTGGCGCGCATGGTCGACCGGCTGCTGGCGGCGGAGCACCCGCTGATCCTGGCGGAATACACCGGCCGTCACCCGGACGGGTTCGCCAACCTGGTGGCGCTGGCGGAGACCTGCGGCGTCGCCGTCTGGGACATCAACGCCGCGCTCAATTTCCCCAACCGGCATCCGCTGTGCCGGTCGATGGACGAGCAGGCGCTGACAAACGCCGACGTGATCCTCGGCATCGACGTGCGCGACTGGGAGAAGCCGACCGCTTCGCTGGACAGCACCACCCGCGAGGTCACGCCGCTGGTGCCGCCGGACTGCCAATGGATGGAGCTCGGCTTCGGCGAGATCGGCATCTCGTCCTGGTCGCTCGATTACGGGCGCTACCAGCCGAAAGTGCTGAGCGCGCTCGGCGACCCCAGCCTCGCAATGCCGGAGATGACCCGCATCGCCGGGCAGCGCCTCGCCACCGACCCGGACCTCGCGGCGCGGATCGACCGCCGCAAACGGGCGATCGCCGCGCGCCACGACGCGGTGTGGGCCGGATGGCAGACCGACGCGAAGGCTCACTGGGACGCCTCGCCGGTGGCGCTGCCGCGCCTGGCGGCGGAGGTCTGGGACGCGGTCAGGGACCAGGACTGGGTGCTGGCGACCGGCACGCTCAGGCAATGGACCCGCAAGCTGTGGGACTTCGACCGCCCCTGGCGCCACCCCGGCAAGTCGCTCGGCACCGCGACCCAGATCGGCATGTCGCTCGGCGTCGGCCTCGCCTACAAGGGCACCGGCAGTGTCGTCGTCGCGCTGCAGCCCGACGGCGACCTGATGTACGACGCCGGCGCCCTGTGGACCGCCGCGAAACAGCGGATCCCGCTGCTGATCGTGATGGTCAACAACCGCGCCTACTACAACGACTGGGAACACCAGATCCGCATGGCCCGCCAGCGCGGCACCGACGAGGCCAACGCCCATATCGGCATGGACCTCGACGCCCCGCCGCCCGACTTCGCCGCCATCGCCCGCGGCATGGGCGTCTGGGCCGAGGGCCCGATCGCCGACCCGGCGGCGGTGGGACCGGCGGTGAAGCGGGCGCTGGCGGAGGTGAAGCGGGGCCGCCCGGCGCTGGTGGACGTGGTGACGCGGCACCGGTAGGGATGCAACGCGGCACGCGATCACGGCCTTGGCCGCTGCCACTACTCACGAATTGCGGATTGTGTCCCCGGATAAAAAATCGAGTCT
>JAZFQW010000110.1:0-4902 GCA_036445335.1 Alphaproteobacteria bacterium
AATGCGATCGGCGACAGCGGCGTGCTCAAGGGCTTCGATCCCGACTAGCCCGCACTACTCACACTGGTCACGGTCTGCGCGGCGCTGTCGCGCCGACAGGGCAGGAACGCCGCGCGGCGCGGTGCAATCCATCGGGCAAGCGGCATGACGCCCCCTGTCGGCGCGACAGCGCCGCCATCCGGGTCGCGCCCGGGCGGCCCGGCCTCGAAGTCGTGGCCGCCGTCCACGGTGGCGAACAGCGTCGTGCCCTCGGTGTCGGCGCGGGCCACCGCGAACAGGGTCGATCCGGTCGTCCGAGTGAAGCGGCCGTAGTCGTCGGCGCTGACGCCGGCGGTGGTGTCGGCGTCCCAGTCGTCGCCGGTGAGGCTGTCGCCGAAGGCGTGGAGGTCGGCGAAGTCCTGCGCCGATGCGGCGGCGGTGGCTCCGATCAGCAGCGCGGCGGCGCATGTCGCCGTCAGATTTCGGCTGGTCACTTGCCTCCCTTTCCCTCCGATCACCCTTACCTTTGCGCCGTTATCGACCCGGTGATAGGGTAAACGTCTCGCAACGCCGGCCGATCCCTGCAATGTTTGCGGCGCCATCGGTCTTTATTTCCGTATGTTCGGCGTACGTCCACAGATCATCGAACATTAGTTGCTGGCCGGCTGAATCTATTGATCGAGATTTTGGTCTTCGCCGCCGCGGGCGCGATCGTTTCCTCGGTGCCGATTGCGGTTCGCGTCGCCAGCGGGCATAGTCCGGTCCCCAGACCGGCGTGAGTCCGATGCGGCCCGCGAACAGCGGCCTCGCGAACGCCCGGTCCGAACATGGGCCGGGTCTATCGATGCCACACGTCTTTCACCGCCATACCCAGATCAGTCCGCCGGTCGCCGTGGCAGGCGACGGGATCCATCTGGTCGACCGCGACGGCCGGCGCTACCTCGACGCCTCCGGCGGCGCCGCGGTCTCGTGCCTCGGCCACAGCCATCCCGCGGTGATCGCGGCGATCCGGGACCAGGTCGGCCGGCTGGCCTACGCACACACCGCGTTCTTCACCAACGAGCCGATGGAAGCGCTGGCCGATCACCTGATCGCGCGCGCGCCCGGTCGACTCGATCGGGTGTACTTCGTCTCCGGCGGGTCGGAGGCGATGGAAGCCGCATTGAAGCTGGCGCGGCAGTATTTCCTCGAGATCGGCCAGCCCGGCCGCCGGAACGTGGTCGCCCGGCGGCAGAGCTACCACGGCAACACGCTGGGGGCGCTGGCGGCGGGCGGCAACGCCTGGCGCCGCGAGCCGTTCGAGCCGCTGCTGTTCGCCGCCAGCCATATCGCGCCGTGCTACGCCTATCGCGACCGGGGGGACGCGGAATCCGAGGACGACTACGGCCGCCGCGTCGCCGACGAGCTGGAGGCGGAGATCCGGCGCCTGGGGCCGGATACTGTGATGGCGTTCATCGCCGAGCCGGTGGTGGGCGCCACGTTGGGCGCGGTGCCGGCGGTTCCCGGCTATTTCCGGCGGATCCGCGAGATCTGCGATCGTCACGGCGTGCTGCTGATTCTCGACGAGGTGATGTGCGGCATGGGCCGCACCGGCACCTTGTTCGCCTGCGAGCAGGACGGCATCGCCCCCGACCTGATGACCATCGCCAAGGGGCTGGGCGCCGGCTACCAGCCGATCGGCGCGCTGCTGGCGACCGACGCCATCTTCGAGGCGATCCGCGGCGGCTCCGGCTTCTTCCAGCACGGCCACACCTATATGGGCCACGCGCTCGCGTGCGCCGCCGGGCTGGCGGTACAGCGGACGATCGAGCGCGAGCGCCTGCTGGACAACGTGGGCCGGCAGGGCGCCGCGCTCGGCGCGGCGCTGGCGGCGCGCTTCGGCAACCATCATTTCGTCGGCGACATCCGCGGCCGCGGGCTGTTCCTCGGGCTCGAGCTGGTGGCCGACCGATCGACCAAGCAGCCGTTCGACCCGGCCGTCAAGCTGCACGCGCGGGTCAAGACCGAGGCGATGGCGCGTGGGCTACTGTGCTATCCGATGGGCGGGACCATCGATGGCACCTGCGGCGACCACGTGCTGTTGGCGCCACCCTTCATCGTCGGCACCCGGGAGGTGGCGGCGATCGTCGACATCCTGGGCGACGCCATCGACGCCGCGATCCGCGCCGTCGACGATTGACCGGTGGCGCGGCTAATCCGCACTTCTCATACTAGCCACGGTCTGCGCGGCGCGACGGCGCCGCCCTGCGGGTCGCGCCCGGGCGGCCCGCCCGCGGCGTCGAACGCCCCGACCGTAGCGTTGCTACGCTCTTCGAACTTCTCCTGGCGGCTCGCACCGCCCGGACGCGACGTAGACCGCGGCCAGTATGAGAAGTGCGGGCTAGCGGTCGCGTCCCGCCGGCGCCCCTTTTATTACTACGAGAAATCGACCAGCCGCACGGGAGGGATCCGTGGCGACCGACGGTGAGCACGGCCGATCCGACCCGCCGTTCCTGGTGATGGTGGCGCCGAACGGCGCGCGCAGGACCAAGGCCGACCATCCGGCGCTGCCGATCACGCCGGCGGAGCTGGCGCAGGCCGCCGCCGCCTGCCTGGACGCCGGCGCCGCCGCGATCCACTTGCACGTGCGCGACCGCGACCAGCGCCACACCCTGGACCCGGACGCGTACAAGGCGGCGCTGGCGGCGGTCCGTGCGGCGGTCGGCGACCGGATGATCTGCCAGATCACCACCGAGGCGGTCGGCGCCTATGCGCCGGCTCAGCAGATGGCGACGGTACGGGAAGTACGGCCCGAATCGGTGTCGCTGGCGATCCGTGAACTGGTGCCGGATGCGGCGCACGAGCGGGCGGCGGCGCGGTTCTTCGCCTGGCTGCGGCGCGAGCGCATCCACCCGCAATTCGTCCTCTACGACGCCGGCGAGGTCGTCCGGTTCAACGACCTGCGGGACCGCGGGGTGGTGCCGGACGGGCCGGCATTCCTGCTGTTCGTGCTGGGCCGATACCCCGTCGGCGAAGTCTCGCACCCGCGCGATGTGGCGCCGTTCGTGGCGGCGGCCGATCCCGGCGATCCCTGGGCGGTCTGCGCTTTCGGCCGCGCCGAAGGGGCGTGCGCGTTGACGGCGGCGGCGATGGGAGGGCATAGTCGGGTTGGATTTGAGAATAATTTTATCCTGTCCACCGGGGCGACCGCGCCCGACAACGCGGCGCTGGTGGCCGAGGCGGTAGACGCCGCCCGGTGTGCGGGGCGCAAGATGGCCGACGCAGATGCGGCCAGGGGAATGGTACTGTGCCATGGCCCGTGGCGGCGGCGGACCCGACGGCATTCGGACGTCGACCGCTAAGCCGATCGACAACGGGGCGCCGGTCCTTCGGCCCGCTTTATCATTGAAGAGAGCAACATGACCAGGAGAGTTCGGAAGATCGCTGTCACGTCGCTGGCCGTCGCCGTCGCTGTGGGTGCCTTAGCGTTGGACCGTATCGCCGTTGCCCAGGACACTTTCGTGACCATCGGCACCGGCGGCGTCACAGGCGTATACTACCCGACTGGCGGGGCGATCCAGCGCCTGGTCAACCGCGGCCGCGCCGACCATGGCATCCGCGTGTTGGTCGAGAGCACCGGCGGCTCGGTGTTCAACCTCAACGCCATAGCCCGGGGCGAAATCGACATGGGCGTCGTCCAGTCGGACTGGCAGTACCATGCTTACAACGGCGGCCATGAGCGGTTCCCCGAGGCGAACCTCGAGTTGCGCGCGCTGTTCTCGGTGCACGGCGAGCCGTTCACCATCCTCGCGCGCGCCGATTCTGGCATCGCGACCGTCGAGGACCTGGTCGGCAAGCGCGTGAACATCGGTAATCCGGGGTCGGGCCAGCGCGGCACCATGGAGGTGCTGATGGACGCCGTGGGCTGGACCATGGACAGCTTCAGCGAAGTGTTCGAACTGCCGTCGTCGGAGCAGAGCCAGGCGCTGTGCGACAACAATTTCGACGCCATGGTGTTCACGGTCGGCCACCCCAGCGGCTCGATCCAGGAGGCGACGACCACCTGCGAGACCGTACTGGTCCCGGCCCGCAACGCGGTGATCGACTCGCTGGTCGACGGTAACGACTATTACGCCTACTCGACCATCTCCGGCGGCATGTACCAGGGCAATCCCGATGACGTGGTCACTTTCGGCGTGAAGGCGACCTTCGTCACGTCGACGGCGGTGTCGGACGACGTCGCCTACGAGGTGGTGAAGGCGGTGTTCGAAAACTTCGACGACTTCAAGCGCCTGCACCCCGCCTTTGGTATGCTGCAAAAGGAGGAGATGATCACCAACGCGCTGTCGGCGCCGCTGCACGACGGGGCAATACGCTACTACCGCGAAGCCGGCCTCATGTGACAGTTCGGCTCGGCGAGATGGACGGCTAGCCCACACGGTTCTCGTTGCCGGCAGGTTTGGCGAGACGGGGCGGCAAGGACGGAATGATTAGGTCGGTCATGGGGATTGATGCTCGCTTCCGCTGCTGCCGCGACAGGGCGCCGGCATCATCCGTCGCAACGGGTGCTGCGCGAGCGGTGTCGTCACTGCGGATTCCGTACGGCGGCGCCACCGATCGTTGCCCGTCACCTGGTTCGTGCGAAGGCGCTGAGGTCTGCGATGCCACGAGAGGGGCGGTTGGACGGCGGGCCCATCTACACGTAAGATCGGCGGGCACCAACCGAGGAAGGATTCATCATCTGAGGCCGCATCGTCCAATGTGTCACCGCTACTGGGATCATGCCGCGGGATCGGCGCTGAGAGGGGCGCGAACCGAGCGAGGACTACGATCGACAAGAAAAGTAACGTGTCAACAAAGCAACGTTTCAACAATGAGGAGGATCAGCCATCATGAAGACAATCACAGGATCTGCGGGGGCCTTTGCGCTGGCGGCCGTCGTCG
>JAZFQW010000111.1:0-3532 GCA_036445335.1 Alphaproteobacteria bacterium
ACGCCGCTTGCCCGATGCTCTGCATCGCGCCGCGCGGCGTTCCTGCCCTGTCGGGGGGACAGCACCGCGCAGACCGTGGCCAGTATGAGAAGTGCGGGCTAAGGACGGATCGGCCGTGACGGTCCGCGCCGCAAGCCTATTGCGCCGCTATCGACGCCTGCCGGGTTTCGATCACTCGTACGGCGAGCCGGCCGGTGAGTTCGGCCAGATGATCGAACTCCGCGGTGTAGGTGCCGACCCCGAGGGTCAGCGACCGCAGTTCGATGATCAGATCGTGCAGCTCCGCCTGCGGCAGATAGGCCTTGACCTCGTCCCAGCCGTCCCACCCGGGACGCGCGTCGTAGCCGAGGATCTGCCCGCGCCGGGAACTCAGGATGCGCTGCGCCTTCGGAGTGAATTCCGACGGTGTGACGATGTTGACCTGCCAGATCGGCTCGAGCAGCACCGGGTCGCATTTCGGCAGTCCCTCGGCCAGCGCCATCCGCCCGGCGGTCCGAAAGGCCATGTCGGAGCTGTCTACCGAGTGGAACTGGCCGCCGTTCAGGGTGACCGCGATATCGACGACCGGAAAGCCGAGCGGCCCCTGCGCCATATAGTCCAGCGCGCCATGTTCGACCGACGGGATGTATTGCCGCGGCACGACGCCGCCGACGATCTTGTCGATGAATTCGAAGCCGGCCCCGCGCGGCCGCGCCTTGATGTCGACATGGACGTCGGCGAACTGGCCATGGCCGCCGGACTGGCGCTTGAACCGGGCATGCTGGGAGATGCCCTTGCGGATGGTCTCCTGATAGGGAACCCGCGGCTTCTGGCCGCTGACCGCGACATTGTAGCGCCGATGCAGCCGGTCGATGGCGATCAGCAGGTGGATCTCGCCTTGGCCGCGGATCACCAGCTCGTTGGTGTCGGCGACCTGCTCGTAGGACATCGATGGGTCCTCGTCGATCAGCTTTTGCAGCGCCGACGACAACTTGACCTCGTCGGCACGGTTGTCGGCGTGGATCGCCAGGGAATACACCGGCGTCAATGGGTCCGGCCACATCGCCGCGCGTTCGACATTGTCGGGGCGCAGGATCTCGCCGGTCGAGACCAGCTCCAGCCGGCCCATCGCCACGACGCTGCCGAGGCCGGCCTTGGCGAGCTTGGTCTGATTGCCGCCGACGATCTGATAGAGGCCGGACAGCCGCGAGTCGCTGAAATTCATGCCGTCCTCGACGGTGCCGCGCCAGACCCGCGCAAGCGACAGCTTGCCGGCGTGTGCCGCGTGCACCGTCTTGAACACCTGGGCGACCACGTCGCCCGCCGGAATGTCGAGCCGCTCGGCTGTGGTCTCGGGGCCGGGCACGTCGTGGCGCAGCGCCTTCAACAGCCGCCGCACGCCGTGGTCGCGATCCGCCGCGCCCAGCAGCACCGGCACGATCAGGTCGCCGGCCAGGTCCTTGACGATCTGCTGGTAGATCTCGTCCTTCGGCGGCTGGATGTCCTCCAGCAGCTGTTCCAGCAGGGTGTCATCGAAATCCGACAGCGCCTCCAGCATATCCTGGCGCGCCGCCTGCTCGTGCTCGGCCACGCTGTCGGGAAGCTGGATCAGGTCGGAGGCCTGGCCCGGCTTGTAGTGATAGGCCCGCTCGGACACCAGGTCGACATAGCCGGTGATATGCTCGCCCTCGCGGATCGGCACCTGGCGCAACACCAGCGGCCGGCCGGAGACGCCCTGCAGCGCCTGCATCAGGTCGGAGACCCGGACCGACGCGTTGTCCATCTTGTTGATGAACAGCATGTGCGGGATCGCCATGGCGTCGAGGAACCGCAGCAGCGGCGCCAGCGCCATCGCCCGTTCGGCGTCGGGCTCGCAGACCACCACGGCGGCGTCGGCGGCCATCAGCGCGCTCTGCGCCTCCTGCGCCAGCTCCACCGACCCGGGGCAGTCGAGGATGGTCCAGCTGTCGTCGAGATAGGTCGTCGCCGCGATCGAGACCTCGGTCGACATCTGCCGCGCGCGCGCCTCGTCGGAACTGTCGCCGACCGTGCTGCCGTCCTTGACGGTGCCCTTCCGGCCGATCGCGCCGGTGGCGAACAGGATACTTTCCATCAGGGTGGTCTTGCCGCTGGATTGCGGCCCTACGAACGCGACGCAACGCGGTGCGCCGCCCGATCTGCTGCCTTTTTTATCTGTCATGAGCGCCTCCTGAAAACGGCCATTATGCGCCGAGCGCCCCTGACGATTCCTCACCCGGCCGGCGACCGGGCGGCACTTTCCGAGCGGCGCGCACGCGGCGCTTTATCCTCCATATTGGAGCCATGGTCCACTGCGTCCGTCGAGGAGTCCACAACTAATGACCCGCCGTTAGCACAAATTCGGTCGGTTCGGCGGACCGCGGAGATCCCGCGCTCGGGCGGTTCCCATGCGTTCGCCGCCCGAGCGCATTAGACCGCACTTATCACACTGGCCACGGTCTGTTCCGCTCAAGCGGATGGCGCCGGCGGCGTCGGCGCGCCGTCCTGGAACGGCGCCAGCGCGGCGGCGATCAACCGGTGGGTCGGCGTCGGCACGCCGTGGTGGTCGCCCAGCCGGACCACCGCGCCGCTGAGCCACGGCAACTCCAGCCGGCGGCCGCGGTCCAGATCGTGCAGCATCGACGCCTGCATATCCGCCGGCAGTGTGTCCAGCAGCGCGGCGTGGCGGTCGACGATGTCGGCCCGCACCGCAACGCCGAGCGCGCGCCCCAGCGCCGCCACCTCGGCCATGGCGTCGACGAACAGCGCCCGGCTCGACGGATTGCCGCGGATCGGCCCGATCGGCAGGCGGGTCAGCGTGGTCACGCCGCTCAGCGCCGCCAGAAAGATGAACTTGTCCCAGATCGCCGGGACGATTCGGTCGCTCGCCTCGCCGTCGATGCCGGCGCGCCGACAGGCGCCGAGCAGTGCCGCGACGCGGCCGGAACGGCGGCCGTCGGGCTCGCCGAACACCAGCCGCGCCAGGGTGCCGGTGTGGCGGACCACGCCGGGCTCTGCGACCACAGCGGCGATGAAGGCGGACCCGCCGATCACCCGCTGGGGCCCCAGGACGCGGCCCAGCGTATCGATGCTCTCCACGCCGTTCTGAAACGTCGCAATGGCGGTTTCCGGCCCCATCATCGGCCGCGCCGCCGCCGCCGACGCCTCGGTGTCCCACAGCTTGACCGCGAACAGCACCAGGTCGACCGGGCCCACTTGTGCCGGGTCGTCGGTCGCCGTAACCGGTCGGACATGGACGTCGCCGTTGGCGCTCTGCACCGTCAGCCCGTCGCGTCGCAGCGCCGCCAGATGGGCGCCGCGGGCGATGAACGCAACGTCCTCGCCGGCCGCCGCCAGCCGGGCGCCGAAATAGCCGCCGACCGCGCCGGCGCCCAGCACCGCGATTCTCACCGCACCGCCACCTTAGGAGCCTGTCCGAGTAATGCTTATGGTCCGCACCGCGTCTTCAAGGGCTTGGGCTAGGATGGCGTCGCGTGGCGATGCCCGGCGCATCGCGAGCGGCGCCAGACGACGT
>JAZFQW010000112.1:0-4891 GCA_036445335.1 Alphaproteobacteria bacterium
CCCCTTCTGCCGCCCGAAGCCCTTGACCTCGCTGACGGTCAGACCCTGCAGGCCGAGCGAGGTGAGCGATTCGCGCACCTCATCGAGCTTGAACGGCTTGATAATCGCCATGACCATTTTCATCGCGCTTCCCTTACGCTGCCTGAGCGCCGTCGGCATGCGGACGCGTATAACCCCCGCCGCCGCCCGCGCAATTCACCGGTGCTCTTCAATTTCCGTGCCGCTTGGACCGGACGCCGTGAAGTCGATAGGAATCAATGGTCTAATTCGCCGCCGCCGGCCGGCTGCCCGGCCAACGGTCGAGAGATTCGCCCAAATTATAGGCAGTGCCCAATTTTTCATCAAATTTAGCGGCGCCTCGGCGTCGAACAGCCTCTGGACAAACCGGGTCGACCGCCGGATGGTTCGGCGATGAAGGCGCGGATATCGACGGCCGCCGGCCCGGTGGGGCGCGACGCCGACGTGGCCATCGTCGGCGGCGGCGTGGCCGGGTTGACCCTGGCGGCGGCGCTGGGCACCGCCGGGGTGGACACCGTCGTGGTCGACCGTGACAGCGCCGACGCGCGCACCGCCGCCGGGTTGGGCGACCGGACGACGGCGCTGACCTACGGGTCGATCCGGGTTCTGCAAGGGGTCGGCGCATGGCGCCATGTCGAGGCCGACGCCGAGCCGATCCTGGCCATGCACGTCGCAGACAACTGGTCGCCGCTGGTCCTGCATGTCGAGGGCGACGACATCGGCGACCACCCCTACGGCTACAACATCGAGAACGGCTGCATCCGTCGCGCGCTGCTGACGCGGCTGGGCGAGCTGCCGTCGGTCGAGCATCGGGCGCCGGCCGAGGCGACCGGATTCGCTCGCCACGGCGGCGGGCTCGCGGTGGAGCTGGGCGAGGGCCGGACGGTACGGGCCAGCCTGCTGGTCGGCGCCGACGGGCGCGACTCGCCGACCCGGGCGTGGGCCGGCATCGCCGCACGGCGCTGGCGCTACGACCAGATCGCGATCGTCTGCACCGTGCGCCACGACCGGCCGCACGGCAACGTGGCAATCGAGCACCTGATGCCATCGGGTCCGTTCGCCATCGTGCCCATGACCGACGGCGTCGACGAGGCCGGCCGGCCGCGCCACCGCTCGGCGATCATCTGGTGCGAACGACGGCGCCGCGCGCCGGCCTTCCTCGACTTGGCCCAGGCCGACTTCGACGCCGAGCTGCAGCGCCGCTGCGGCGACGCCCTGGGCACGGTCACGCAGCTCGGCCGGCGGTTTGCCTATCCGCTGTCGGGGCTGCACGCGCGGCGCTACGTCGCCGACCGGGTCGCGCTGCTGGGCGAGGCGGCGCACGTGCTGCACCCGATCGCCGCCCAGGGGCTCAATCTGGGCATGCGCGACGCCGCCGCGCTGGCCGAGGTGGTGACCGACGCGCGCCGGCTCGGCCTGGACATCGGCGCCGCCGACCTGCTGGCCCGCTACCAGCGCTGGCGGCGCATCGACACCATGTCGGTGATTGCCTACACCGACGCGTTCTTCCGCCTGTTCGCCAACTCGATCGCGCCGTTGAAGCTGGCGCGCGACCTCGGCCTGGCCGCTATCAACCGGCTGCCGCCGCTGAAACGCCGGATGATGCAGGACGCCATGGGCCTGACCGGCACTCTGCCGCGCTTGGTCAAGGGCGAGGCGTTGTAGCGGTCTTGCCGACGCGCCGGCCGACGCGAGCGCCTGCTATCGAACGCCCGCGTCGATCTGTGCCGGCGTTTCGGAGCGGCTGCCGACCGTCAGCGGGTATTCGGCCAGCGGCTCGTGGATCGCGCCGTCGCGGTTGAGGTGGCTGCGGAACAGGATGAAGCGGTCGACCTCGACCGGGTCGAGGGCCAGGGCATCATTGTCCGACAGCCAGCTGCGCAGGCGCTCGACCCGCGCGCCTTTCAATCGCGCCAGGGTGAGGTGCGGCTTGAACTTGCGGTCATCGGCCGGCAGGCCGGCGGCGACCGCGGCACGATCGACCTTGTCGTGCAGGAACCGCAGCGGCCTCGAGCGCGCCGCGCCGGCCCACAGCGCCGTCGGGTTGCGGGCGGGGCCGAAGGTGCCGACCCCGGCGATCCGCAGCTCGAACGCGGTGGCGCCGATGCGGCCGAGCTGGGTGTCGAGGTCGGCGGCGGTGGGCGCGTCGACCTCACCCAGGAACAGCAGGGTCAGGTGGATGTTGTCCGGACGCACCCAGCGCGCGCCCGGCACCCCGCCCTGCAGGCCGGCAAGCCGGTCGCGGACGGACTCCGACGGATCGATGGCGATGAACAATCGGGGCATCGGCGGCCGTCACGGGCATGGGTTTGGGTTGTCGGCGTGCACCGCCTCGATCTCGTCGACCACCGTGGACGGCAGGTCGAGGTCGATGCTGGCAATATCGGTCTTCAACTGTGTCATGGTCGTGGCGCCGACGATCGCGGCGGTGACGAACGGCCGCGCCAGGATGGCGGCGATTGCCATCTGGCACGGGTCCAAACCGTGGCGGCGGGCGATCGCCACATAGGCGGCGGTCGCGGCGCGGCCGCGCGGATTGTCGTAGCGGCTGGTCTGGTTGAACACCGCCAGCCGGCTGCCCGCCGGCCGGGCGCCGCCCAGATACTTGCCGGACAGGAACCCGCCGGCCAGCGGCGAATAGGCCAGCAGGCCGCAACGCTCGCGGACCGCCGGCTCCGCCAGGCCGACCTCGAAGGTGCGGTTGAGCAGGCTGTACGGGTTCTGGATCGAGACCATGCGCGGCAGGCCGTCGGCGTCGGCCAGCTGCAGAAACGTCATCAGCCCCCACGGCGTCTCGTTCGACAGGCCGACATGTCGCACCTTGCCCTGCCTTACCAGGTCGCCCAGCACCGCCAGGGTCTCCGCCGGATGGATCATTGCCTCTCCAGACTCGTGAGCATAGCCCAGCTGGCCGAAGAAATTGGTCCGGCGGTCCGGCCAGTGCAGCTGGTACAGGTCGATGTAGTCGGTCCCGAGCCGCCGCAGGCTGGCGTCGACCGCCTGGTTGATGTTCCTGGCGTCCAGCCGCGGTTTGCCGTCGCGCAGATAGGCAAAGTGCGCGCCCGGTCCGCACACCTTGGTCGCCAGGATCACCTTGTCGCGGGTGCCGCGGGCGGCGAACCAGCTGCCGATATGCTCCTCGGTCTTGCCGTGGGTCTCGGCGGTTGGCGGCACCGCGTACATCTCCGCCGTGTCGAAGAAGTTGATGCCCCGGTCCAGCGCATAGTCCATCTGTGCGTGGGCGTCGGCCTCGCTGTTCTGGTTGCCCCAGGTCATCGTCCCCAGGCAGATGGCGCTGACCTCCAGGTCGGTTTGGCCGAGGCGGCGGTAGTGCATGGTGACGCTCCGAATTCGGCGATGGAGTTAGGACCGGACGGTCAGAGGAACAGGGTCAGGACGCCGGTATGGCCATAAAGCCGGTCGTGTGAAATCTCGCCGTTGGCGAAGAACCCGGCCAGCGGGACGTCGCCCAGCGCCTCCCCGACCTGCCGCAGCTCTTCGGACTCCGTGCCGAACAGGTTGGGGCCGCGGGCCACGCAGGACACGTACAGGGCGCCGCGCGGGCGGCGCTTCGCCAGCCGGCGCCCGACATCCGCCAGCATGCGGCCGAGGTCCTTGACCGCGCTGTCGCGGTCGCGCCGGGTAAACATGACCCGCTGGCCCGGCGAGACGATATCGGCGATCGCCAGCCAGCCCTCGTCGACGCCCATGCCGACCACGTTGCGCACCAGAAAGTCGCCGGTGTCCGACCCGGTGACCGGCAACGCGGCGAAGATGTAGCCGGCGGTGCGGCGCAGGTCGTGGGCCAGCAGGTCGCCGATATCGTCCTTGAACACGTCCAGCGCCGCGCGGCCGTCGATCTCCTCGATGACGTTGTCGTGGGCGGCGGTGATCAGCCGCGCCGGCCCGATCGGCGAGCATCCCTGGCTCAGGCCGGTAATCACCGGCACGTCGCGGCCGAACAGCACGCCGGACAGGCCGCCTTCGCCCGCCGTGGCGCAAATCTGGCTGTGGGCGCCGCGGCTGGAGCTCAGCCCGCCGACCAGGAAGGCCTCGCTCTGCGCCGCCAGGGCGCCAATGGTCGCGGCCAGATTGGGTTCGCGAGGATCGGCGTGGATCAGCCCGACGGCCGGCGCGTTGGCGGCCAGCCAGTCGGCGGTGTCGCGATCGAGCCCGGCATCGGCGAAACGGTGCAGCAGGCGGAACGACCCCGGCGCCAGCCGCCCGACCATGACCGACAGCGCCGGCCGGTCGAACAGCTCGGCCCCGGCGGTGCACACCCCCATGCCGACCGCGCCGACCCAGGCCTCGATGCCGGTGATCTGCTTCAGCAGCGTCAATATGCTGGCGGAATGGTCCACCAGCCCGTCGCTCAGATAGACGATCCCCAGATTGGCGCCGTCGGTGCTGCCCAGGCCGTCGAGGCAGGCCTTGGTGGTCTTCCCCCAGTCGGCCCCGCTCGCCGCGGCGGCGCGGAATTCGCCATGGGTCAGGCCGGCGCGGGCTGCTGGGGCGGTCATCCCTACCCGTCCCGAGCGGCCAGCCGGTGGCGTTCGATCATATCGACGACGTGCGGCGTGATGCCCTCGACGATCACCGCGACCCCGGCGGCGTTGGGGTGGATGCCGTCGGCCTGGTTGAGCGCCGGCCGGGCGGCGACGCCTTCCAGGAAGAACGGATACAGCGGCACGCCGTATTCGGCGGCCAGCGCCGGGTAGAGCCGGTCGAAGGTCGCCCCGTAGTCGCCGCCCAGATTGGGCGGCGCATACATGCCCGCCAGCAGCGTCGGGATCCGCCGCTCGGTCAGCACCGCCAGGATCCCGGCCAGGTTGCGCCGGGTCTCTTCCGGGTCCAGCCCGCGCAGCCCGTCGTT
>JAZFQW010000113.1:0-3168 GCA_036445335.1 Alphaproteobacteria bacterium
GGCATGGCGCTTGCTCCTCGTCCTTCGACAGGCTCAGGATGAGGAACACTGAGAGGCCTTTTCTGTGTTGCCGCGTCCAACAGTCCTCATGCTGAGCTTGTCGAAGCATTGGCCCCATTAGTCGCCAATGCCAGCCTTCGTGTACATACTTCGCTGTCGCGACGGAAAGTATTACGGCGGCTCGACTCGCAGCACATTGGAGCAGCGGGTAAACGAGCACAACGCCGGCATTTACGATGGCTTCACGAAAACGAGGCGCCCGGTCGAGCTGGTTTTTGCACAGGAATTCGATCGCATAACGGACGCGATTGCGGCAGAGCGGCAGTTCAAGGGTTGGAGCCGTGAAAAAAGGAAGCGCTGATGCGCGGCGACCTCGAGGCACTGATACATTTGTCCAGAAACCGTACGGTCTTCCCTCATCCTTCGACTAGTTTAAAATGAGGACTCCCCCTTCATTCCGTCTAGCCAATGTTCCTTATCCTGAGCTTGTCGAAGGCTGACGACCCGGGATGGCCAAATGAGAAGGTCCGCGCCATGAAGCATCCCATCATCGACGGTGCCAGCGGCGCGTGGGAGATGGTGATCGGGCTTGAGGTGCACGCCCAGGTGATCTCCCGGGCCAAGCTGTTCTCCGGCGCCGCGACCGGTTTCGGCGCCGCGCCCAACACCCAGGTCAGCCTGGTCGACGCCGCCATGCCCGGCATGCTGCCGGTGATCAACGAGTACTGCGTGGAGCAGGCGGTGCGCACCGGCCTCGGGCTGAAGGCCGAGATCCGCAAATTCTCGGTGTTCGACCGCAAGAACTACTTCTACGCCGACCTGCCGCAGGGCTACCAGATCAGCCAGTACACCCAACCGGTCGTCGGCACGGGCGAGGTCATCCTCGACCTGCCCGACGGCGAGATGCGCACGGTCGGCATCACCCGGCTGCACCTGGAGCAAGACGCCGGCAAGAGCCTGCACGACCAGCACCCGTCGAAGACCTTCGTCGACCTCAACCGGTCCGGCGTGGCGCTGATGGAGATCGTCTCGGAGCCCGACCTGCGCGGTCCCGAGGAGGCCGCCGCGTATCTGCGCAAGCTGCGCGCGATCCTGCGCTATCTGGGCACCTGCGACGGCAACATGGATGAGGGCTCGATGCGCTGCGACGTCAATGTCAGCGTGCGGCGGGTCGGCGACAACGAGCTCGGCACCCGCTCCGAGGTCAAGAACGTCAACTCGATCCGCGCCGTCCAACAGGCCATCGAATACGAGGCGCGCCGCCAAGTCGAGCTGCTGGAGGAGGGCGGCACGGTCGATCAGGAGACCCGGTTGTGGGACCCCGGCCAGGGCATCACCCGCTCGATGCGCAGCAAGGAGGAGGCGCACGACTACCGCTATTTCCCCGATCCCGACCTGCTGCCGCTGGAGTTGACCGACGACTTCATCGAGGCGATCCGCGCCACACTGCCGGAACTGCCCGACGAGAAGAAGCTGCGCTTCATCGACCATTACGGCCTGTCGGCGTACGACGCCGGCGTGCTGGTGGCGGAGCGCGCGCGCGCCGATTTCTACGAGGCGGTCGCCCGCGGCGGCGACGGCAGGCGCGACCCCAAGCTGTGCGCCAACTGGGTGATCACCGAGCTGTTCGGGGCGCTCAACAAGGCCGGCAGCGGCATCGCCGACAGCCCGGTCACCGCCGACCGGCTGGGCGGGCTGATCGACTTGATCGCCGACGACACGATCTCCGGCCGCATCGCCAAGGAGGTGTTCGCCGAGATGCTGGAAACCGGCGAGGACGCCGCGGCGATCGTTGAGAAGAAGGGGCTGAAGCAGATCACCGACACTGGCGCCATCGAGAGCATCATCGACGAGGTGATCGCGGGCGCGCCGACCCAGACCGAACAGGTCAGGTCGGGCAACCCGAAGGTGCTCGGCTGGTTCGTCGGCCAGGTGATGAAGGCGACCGGGGGCAAGGCCAATCCCGGCGTGGTCAACCGGCTCCTGCGCGCCAAGCTGCTGGACTGAGCCGTCGGCCGCATGGCGCCGCTTGCGGCGGCATTCGGTTCCACTATGCTGATCCGGCTTCAACCCTGGATTCACGGCCGCCATGACCGCCCGCAAGCCCGCCCCGCTCAAGCCGGAGTCAATGATCGCCCAGGCCGGCGGATTCCTCGACCCGCAGACCGGGGCGATCGTCCCGCCGCTGCACCCGTCGGCGACCTACGCCCGCGACGAGCGCTACGAGCGGATCGGTGGACGCGGCTACAGCCGCGACGACAACCCGACTTACGACCTGGCCGAGTCGTTGCTGGCGAGGCTGGAGGGCGGCGCGGCGGCGAAGCTGTTCGCATCCGGCATGGCGGCGGTGAGCACGGTGTTCCAGGCGCTGGAGCCCGGCGCCCATGTCGTGGCCTCGCGCGAGATGTATTTCGGCACGCCGAAATGGCTGAAGGAGGTGGCCGAGCCCTGGGGGCTGGTGATCGATTTCGTCGACAGCACCGACCTCGCCGCGATGGCGGCTGCGGTGCGGTCGAACACGACCCGGATCGTGTGGATCGAGACCCCGGCCAATCCCAGCTGGTCGGTCACCGACATCGCCGCGGTGGCCGAAATCGCCCACCGTGCCGGCGCCGTCCTGGCGGTCGACAACACGTCGGCGACGCCGGTGCTGACCCGGCCGATCGCGCTGGGCGCCGACATCGTCGTCCATTCCGCCACCAAGTATCTCAACGGTCATTCCGACGTGGTCGCCGGCGCCGTGGTCTGTGCTCGCAAGGACGCGCTGTGGGAGCGCATCGGCCGAATCCGGTTCCTGGCCGGCAGCGTGCTCGGCCCGTTCGAGGCGTGGCTGCTGGTGCGCGGCCTGCGCACGCTGTTCCTGCGGGTGCGCCACAGTTGCGCGAGCGCGCAGCGGATCGCCGAGCATTTCCACCGCCATCCGGCGGTCGCCGGGGTGTGCTATCCCGGCCTGCCCGACTTCCCCGGTCACGGCGTGGCGACGCGCCAGATGCAGGGCGGCTTCGGCGGCATGCTGTCGCTGCGGATGAAGGGCGGCGGCGACGCGGCGCTGGCGGCGGTGCGGGCGGTCCGGCTGTTCGTCCGGGCGACCTCGCTGGGCGGGGTCGAGAGCCTGATCGAGCACCGCCACACGATCGAGAGCCCGGACACCGAGGTGCCCGCCGACCT
>JAZFQW010000114.1:0-16960 GCA_036445335.1 Alphaproteobacteria bacterium
GGTCGTAGAGCTTGCGCAGCCGTCCGGTGGACTGCTCGTAAGGGACGGTGCCGATCCACGGCATGGTTTTCTCCTGTTAGGCGCAGTCGCCGAGCCTCGGGCCGACGCACGTTGCGACAAGGTCATCAAGTACGCCCGCCGCCAGCAGGCGTTTCGTGGTTTCGAGTTCCGACGCGTAGAAGCGGTCCGTCGCCCATCTCCTTGACGATGCGACCCTTGTGGTCCGATATCGTGCAAACGATCAGCGCTTCGCGGTGCGACTTGAGGCGCGCGAGCGTGCCGACCTCGTCAACCTCCATGAGCCGGCAGTATCCGACCACGTCAGCGGCAAAAATGGCACCGAGGCGGCACTCTATGGAGGTCTCCCTTCAGCGCAATAGTACCGTCGATACGGACGGATTTCTTTCATGGCTACGGGACGATCGAATGTCGCTTCATGGCTATCAGCACGCCTCCACGGCCGCACGAGAGTACGGCTGCTTTCCTGCAGCAAGCCAACCTCCGAACCCAAGCGTGCGCTTTCCACGGGCATCCGACTGCTTTACCCCAGAAACCAGCCGTTCCTCGGGCTGGCTCGCTACGGGCAAAGATGACCCCAAGCAGACTTTTGGCCTTGCGTATTTTGGGCCTTAGGGCATGCGGCCTACCGCAGCGATCAGCGTGCAGGGGCCCTCAAAGCGCCCGCCTGTTTCAAACAAGGCCAAGGCCTGGCCCACCTCGTCCCAGGCGGCTTGCTTGTCCGCTTCGTCGAGTTTGGCGAGCATCTGGTGCAAGGCACCGAATGATTCCTGTTCGAATCTCAGGCATTCGACGGCACTATCTAATATCAGAGGAGCAGCAATTTTTTGCTCTTCGATATCGACCAGTCCGGCCGAACGGAAGAGCTCTGAAATTGTGCCCTCACCACCAAGGCTGAACGGCCCGGGTTGCCCCGGTAGCGGCGGTCCCAGCTCGGCACGGCGCCGGATGATGCCAACAGGATCGGAGAAGAAGCGATTCTCTTCGGCGGTGGCATAGACCACGGCACCAACATAGCCCCCCGCCTTTAAGGCCGTCATCTGCTGCTGGACGGAGCCCTTCTGATCCGGGAAGAAGATCAGGCCCACGCGCGACGTCACTGCATCGAAGGATGTTGCGGGAACATCAAGGTTTTCGCCGTCCATGACCCGTGCTTCAATGTTGCCAAAACCAGCTGCCTTGGCGTTCTCCTCAGCCAATTGAGTCAGGTTCTCGGAAACATCCGTGGTCAGGACGTAGCCATCTGGTCCCACGCGTCGTGCGGTCTGAAGGGCCTCCTGGCCGCTGCCCCCGGCAACATGCAACACACGCGAGCCGGTGGCAACCCGAGCCATGTCCAGCATAGTATCGGTCGCCGGGCCGAGCCAGCTCTGGAGAAAGTCGCCCCAGGTGTTCCAGTTTCCGGCGACGTTGTTCCATTGATCTTTGGTCGTCTTCTTGAAGGCGATCGGATCAAACTCGGCTTGTGACATCGAAACCTCCACTTTCTATGGTTCAATTTAGAGAAATACAAAGAGCATCTTGGGCGTGGATCGCACCATCGGCCTCGACCGGTCGAACGGCCCTGGGCAGGGCGACTTCCTTGACAACCGCTTGACCCCCAATCTCCTTTGATGAAAAGACTAACGACCATAGAGGGGCGAATCCATCCCTCCGCACAGACAAATGAATGTCGCCATCTGGCTAATACGAGGCTTAATCAACCGTCTGCACGAGTGTCCGGTCCTACCTTGAGTCTCGACACCTGCATCGTCCTCCTGAACCTTCGACGGTTCCCGCGTCCACCCACTACTCCTTGACATGGCGGGAGACGACGGCTTCCTCGCCGAGCAGGCCGCGGGGGCGGAACAGGAGGACGGCGGCCAGGGCCACGCCGATCAGGACGATCTGCAGGGCCGCGCCGCGCGCCTGCAGCTCCGGCGGCAGCACGGCGGTCAGCAGGGCGCCGCTGGCGGTCCACAGCGCCCATACGACCAGGCCGCCGACGACCGCGCCGCGGTTGTTGCCGGAACCGCCGACGATCAGCATCGTCCAGGCCTGGAAGGTCAGGATCGGGCGGAAGTCCTCCGGCGCGATGAAGCCGACGAAATG
This sequence comes from Alphaproteobacteria bacterium, assembly GCA_036445335.1. Taxonomy (GTDB): domain Bacteria; phylum Pseudomonadota; class Alphaproteobacteria; order DSM-16000; family Inquilinaceae; genus JAZFQW01. The sequence goes on from JAZFQW010000114.1 coordinate 2,110, forward strand.
GGCGTACAGCGCGCCGGCCAGCCCGATCACCGCGGAGCCCACCACGAACGCCTGCAGGCGGAACGCGAACGGGTGCTTGCCCAGCGACGCGGCGGCGCCCTCGTCCTCGCGGATCGCCTTCAGCACCCGGCCCCACGGGCTGCGCACCAGGCGCTCCAACGCGACGTAAACCAGTGCGGTCAGCAGCGCCACGACGGCGAGGTAGAAGACGTTTGCGGCGAGGTTGTCGTCGAACCATCCGGCCAGCGGGCGCGGCACGAAGTTGAGCCCGAACGGCCCGCCGGTCAGCGGCTCGACGTTGAGCGCGACGAGCTGCAGCGAGACCGCGACGCCGAAGGTGCTGATCGCCAGATAGTCGTGCCTGAGCCGCAGCGTCGGCACCGCGACGACGGCGCCGCACAGGCCGGCCACCGCCATCGCCCCCAGCCAGCCGACCGGCACCGGCAGGCCGAAGCCGCCGATCTGGCCGGCGTAGTCGGGCCCGGTCAGGATCGCCGAGGCGTAGGCGCCGACCGCGAAGAAGCCGGCGACGCCGACGTTGAACAGCCCGGTGAACCCCCATTGCAGGTTCAAGCCCAGGCAGATCATCGAGTAGGTCAGCGCGATCACCAGGAAGAACACCAGATAGGCGACCACGCCCAGCATCACGCGCGGTCCCCGAACAGGCCCGTGGGCCGCACCAGCAGGATCGCCAGCAGCACCAGGAACGCCACCGCCTGGCGGTATTCCGAGCCGATCAACGGCACCGACAGGCTCTCCGCCAGGCCGATGATCAGGCCGCCGGCGATGGCGCCGTAGACGCTGCCGATGCCGCCCAGGATGGTCGCGGCGAACAGCGGCAGCAGCAGGTCGAAGCCCATCTGCGGGCGCACTTGCACGGTCAGTCCGAGGAACGCCCCGGCGACCGCGGCGAGGCCGCCGCCGATGACCCAGGTCCACCGCACCACGGCCTCGACGTCGACGCCGACGACCCGGGCGAGCGTCGGGTTCTCAGCCACGCCGCGCATCGCCCGGCCCAGGGTGGTCCGGGTCAGCAGCAGGTGCAGCGCCGCCACCAGCACGGCGGTCAGGCCCAGCACGAAGACCTGGTCGGGGGTGACCCGCACGCCGGGCAGCACCGGCACGGCGATCTGGATGTCGCGGCTGTAATAGTCCGGCCGCGGGCCGTACAGGAAGACGATCATGTTCCTGAGCGCCAGCGACGCGCCGAAGCTGGCGATCACCAGGGTGATCGTGGTGCCGTGGCGGCGCAGGTGGCGGAACAGCGCGCCGTCGAGCAGCAGCCCCAGCGCGCCGGTCAACGCCACCGCCAGCACCACCGCCGCGACCAGCGGCCAGCCGAACGACAGCACTCCGAACCGGTGCGCCGCCGCGCCCCCGGCGGCGGTCAGCAGGCCGACGAGCGACAGCACGAAATAGGCGCCCCAGCTGATCAGGTCGCCATGGGTGAAGTTTGCGAAGCGCAGGATCGAATAGACCAGGGTGAGGCCGATGGCGCCGAGACCGATGGTGGCGCCCAGCACCAGCCCGTCGGCGACGAATTGCAGCATCACGCGGTCCCGCCGGCCGGCATGGCGCCGAGGAACAGGTCGCCCAGGTCGGTGCGGGCGGCCAGCTCGGCGGCCGGGGCGCCGACCCGCTCGCGGCCCTCCACCATGACGTAGGCGTAGTCCGAGATCGCCAACGCCGCCTTGACGTTCTGCTCGACCATCAGGATGGTGACGCCGGCGGCGCGCACCTCGGTCAGCTTGGCGAACACCGTGGAGACCAGCTTGGGCGACAGCCCGGCCGACGGCTCGTCGAGGATCAGCAGGCGCGGCTCGACGATCAGCGCCCGCGCGGTCGCCAGCATCTGCCGCTGGCCGCCGGACAGCCGGCCGGCGGCCAGCCGGCGCTGGCGGGCGAGGTCGGGAAACAGGGCGTAGACCGCATCGATCCGGCGCCGCCGCCGGCGCTTGAGGAAGAACCCGGCCAGCTCCAGGTTCTCGTGCACCGTCAGCCTGGTGAAGACGTTCTCGGTCTGCGGCACATAGGCCAGCCCGTGCCGGACCATGCGGTGGGCCGGGACCATGCGGTGGGCCGGGACCCGGCGGATGTCGCGGCCGCCCAGCGTGGCGGAGCCGCTGTCGACCGGCACCAGGCCGACGATCGCCTTGATCAGGGTCGACTTGCCGGCGCCGTTGGGGCCCAGGATGGTGACGATGGTGCCGGCCGGCACGTCGATCGACGCGCCGCGCAGGATCGGCAGGCCGGGCTCGTAGCCGGCCACCAGGTCGCGCACCACCAGCTCCGCCGCCGTTGCCGGTGCGGTCACGCCGCCACCCCGCCCAGATAGGCATCGACCACGCGGGGGTCGCGGCGCACCTCGTCGGCCGACCCGGTCATCAGCAGCGCGCCGTTCGCCATCACCATGATCGGCCGGCACAGCGTCATCACCAGGTCCATGTTGTGCTCGATGATCAGGAACGTGACGCCGCCGGCGTTGAGCTCGGCGATCTTCTCCACGATGGTCGCCAGCAGGGCGGGATTGACCCCGGCGCCGGGCTCGTCCAGCAAGATGATCCGAGGGTCGGCCATCAGCACCCGCGCCAGCTCCAGCAATTTGCGCTGGCCGCCCGACAGGGTCCGGGCGCGGTCGGGCGCCAGCCGGTCGAGCCCGACGAAGGCGAGCCAGTGGCGGGCCTTGTCGCGCAGCCGGCGCTCCTCCGCGGCCACCGAACCGGGCCGCAGCCAGTTGGTCCAGAACCGCTCGCCGGTCTGCGCCGGCGGCGCCAGCATGACGTTCTCCAGCACCGTCATTTCCGGAAACGGCCGCGGGATCTGGAAGGTTCGGGCCAGACCGCGCCGGAACACCTGATCGGGCCGGCGGCCATCGATCCGCGCGCCGGCCAGCAGCAGCCGGCCGGACGCCGGTTTCACCGTCCCGGCGATCAGGTTGAACAGGGTGGTCTTGCCGGCGCCGTTGGGCCCGATCAGGCCGGTGACGCTGCCGCTCTGGACGGTGAACGAGACGCCGTCGACCGCGTGGACGCCGCCGTAGGTCTTGGTAACGTCGATGGCCTGGAGCATTGGCGGTCGGTCCGCGGGCGTGACGGTCGGGCGGATGGGGCACGCCGCCGCCGGCATTGCCCCGGCGGCCGCGCTCGGCCAAGATCGTGCCAATCTAGCCCATTCCGCGGCGGCACCGGAACCGACAATGGCAAGGATAATACGCTTTCGCGAGGACCGGTCGGGGCTGTCGGCGCGGGCGACCCTGCTGGACGACAAGGCGCCGGCCAACTGCGCGTTCCTTTGGCGCTACCTCGACCGGCCGCGGCAGATCCCGGCGCTGCACGCGATGTGGACCGGGCCGGAGATCTCGTGCCCGATCCCCGACGCCGAGGTGCCGGCCGACGACCGCGACGCCGGACTGCCGCTCGAAAACGGCACGACCTGCCCGGCCGCCGGCGACGTGCTGCTGGCCTATGTGCCGCCGCGCGCGTGGGGCGGCGCGCCGTTCCCGGTGTTCGACATCGGGCTGTTCTACGGGCCCGGCGGCCGGCTGCTGCTGCCGATCGGCTGGATCGCCGCCAGCCTGTGCGCGCGGATCGCGGCCGACGACCTGGCGGCGGCGGCGGCGGCGTGCGACGCCATCCGCCGCACCGGCGCCTGCGTTGTGACGATTGCACGGATGGACGGGGACTGATGGCGGACGACGAATTCACCCTGTACGACCTCAAGGTCGAGGTCATCGAAGGCGACCGGCCGATGGTCTGCAACCACAAGGCCGGCGATCATTTCCTGCTGTCCGGCGAGACCCTGTGGTTCCCGCCGGGCCAGACCTTCCCGCTGTACCCGCTGGCCGCGCTGCTGCCGCTGTTGCCGGCCAAGCAGCGGATGACCGACGCCAACGACTGGATGACGACCGACACCGACATCGCCTGCCCGGACCCGCACTGCGGCGCCCGGTTCCGCATCACCCGCACCGGCCGGCGCACCTTCCGGCATTCCGAGACCACCCGGGTGCCGCTGCCCGGCGGCGGGTGACCGACGGCGATGTCGGTCGAAACCACCGAGGTTGCGCCCGGCTACCGCATCTCCCGCATCCTCAAGGGCGGCTGGCAGCTCGCCGGCGGCCACGGTCCGGTGGACCGCCGCCGCGCCATCGCCGACATGGCCGCCTTCGCCGACGCCGGCATCACCGCGTTCGACTGCGCCGACATCTACGCCGGCGCGGAGGAGATGATCGGCGCCTTCCTGAGCCACCGGCGCGCGACCCACGGCGCCGCAGCGACATCGAAGATCAAGGTGCACACCAAGTTCGTGCCCGACCTCGATGCGCTGGCGACGCTCGACCGGGCCCATGTCCAGCGGGTCGTCGACCGGTCGCTCGAGCGCCTTGGGGTCGAGCGGATCGACCTGATGCAGCTCCATTGGTGGGACTACGCCGTGCCGCGCTATGTCGAGACCGCCCACTGGCTGCGCGACCTCCAGCAGGCCGGCAAGATCGACCGGCTGGGCGGCACGAATTTCGACGGCGCGCACGCCGCGGAGGTGATCGACGGCGGGGTCGACCTGGCCGCCATGCAGGTGCAGTACTCGCTGCTGGACCGCCGTCCGGACCACGACCTGGCGCCGCTGTGCGCGCGCGCCGGCATGTCGCTGCTGTGCTATGGCACCCTGGCCGGCGGGTTCTTGAGCGAGCGCTGGCTGGGGGCGGCGGAGCCGGCATCGCCGTTGGCCAACCGGTCGCTGACGAAGTACAAGCTGATCATCGACGAGATCGGCGGCTGGCCGCTGTTTCAGCGGCTGCTGCGGGCGCTGAAGGCGATCGCCGACCGGCACCGCGTCGGCATCGCCAACGTCGCCACCCGCTATGTGCTCGACCGGCCGCACGTGGCCGGCGCGATCGTCGGCGCGCGCTACGCCGACCGCCTGGCGGGCACCCTGCGGACCTTCGCATTCTCGCTGGACCCCCGGGACCTCGCCCTGATCGACGACGTGCTGCCGGGCGGCGGTCCGGCGGGCGCGGTGTACGCGCTGGAGCGCGACCGCGCCGGCCGGCACGGCGCGATCATGAAGTACGATCTCAACCGGGTGGACTCGCCATGACGTCGATCAAGGAGGGGGCGACCGGTCTGGCGGCGCAGTGCCTCGCCGAGGTGGCCGACCTGCACCGCTTCTTCGAGGCCTGGCTCAGCGGCAACGGCGCGGCCGCCGGCTTCGACCGTTGCGAGCGGGCGCTGGGTGACGGCTTCGCCATCGTCGATCCGGCCGGCGCGCTGTGCGAGCGCGGGCCGCTGCTGTCCGCGCTGCGGGCGGCGCACGGCCGCCACGCCGGCGCCGACGAGCCGTTCCGCATCTGGATCGAGCGGCCGACCGTCCGCATGGTGCACGATCCGGTTTGTCTGGTAACCTACGAGGAATGGCAGCGGATCGGCGGCAGGACGACGGCGCGGTTGTCGTCGGCGCTGTTCCGGCGGAGACCGGACGGCCCGAACGGGGTCGAATGGCTTCATGTCCATGAAACCTGGCTGCCGGGCGATCGCGTGACGCGATAGACGGTGGCCGCGGTTCCGGCGCCGGGCGGGGACGAGACGATCCGGCCGGCGCGACGGTCGTCCCGGGAAGGGGCGGACGATAACAATGGGGAGGGGATCCGGATGTTGAATTTGCGCGTGACATCGGCGACCGCGATGGCGGTGGCTCTATGCCTGGGGGCGGGCGCGGCGCAGGCCCAGGACTGCACGATCACCGTCGGCTCGGTGATGTCGCTGACCGGCTCGGCCGGCCAGTTCGGGCAGGCGGCGTCGAAGTCGATCGAGCTGGCGTTCCGCGACATCAACCAGGCCGGCGGCGTCGCCGGCTGCACCATCGAGGCCGATTTCCGCGACGCCCAGACCCAGGGCTCGGTCGCGGTCGACGCCGCCCGACAGCTGGTCGACGTCGGCGGCGTGCCGGTCATCATCGGCGGCATCATCTCGTCGGTGTCGATGCCGATCCTGACCTCGGTGACCGCGCCGTCGGGCGTCGTCCAGGTCTCGCCGGCGTCGTCGTCGCCCAGCTTCACGACGCTGGCGGAGGAGGGACAGACCGGCGGCTACTGGTTCCGCACCATCACGTCGGACGCCCTGCAGGGCGTCGCCGCGGCGCAGTACGCCATCGACACCGGTCTGACCAACTTGGCTATCATCCACGTCAACAACGACTTCGGCGTCAACATGGTGCGCGAGTTCAGCCGCGCCTACGAGGCGCTGGGCGGCACAATCACGACGGTCACGCCCTACAACCAGGACCAGTCGTCCTATGCCCCGGAGGTGACCGAGGGGCTGAGCGGCGATCCCCAGGCGTTGTACCTGGTGGCCTATCCGGGCGACGGCACCACGGTCGCCCGCACCTGGATCTCGCAGGGCGGGCCGCAGACCTTCCTGCTGAATGACGGGATGAACAGCGCCGACTTCATCAACGACGTCGGTGCGCAGTACCTGGACAACGCCTACGGCACCTCGTCCGGCACCGTTGAGACGCCGTCGACCGAGTATTTCGCCGCGGAGTACGGCAAGTTCTCGGATTTCGACTGGCAGGCGCCGGCCGCCGACCGCGCCTACGACGCCGCCGCCATCGTCGCCCTGGCGATCGCCCACGCCGGCAGCGCCGAATCCGACGCCATCCGCGACAGCATCCGCGCCGTGGTCGACCCGAACGGCGAGACGATCTATGCCGGTCCCGACCAATTCGCCAAGGCGCTGGAGCTGCTCGGCAACGGCGCGCCGATCCGCTATGTCGGGGTGATCGGCCCGGTCGGCTTCGATTCGCTCGGCGACATCAGTGGGCCGTTCCGGCTGTGGCGCATCCAGAACGGCGAGGTCGTCACCACCGGCGAGATGACCACCGACGACGTCGACGCGATCAAGACGGCGATCGGCGGCTGAACGTCCGGCCGCCGGGCCAGTAACCCGGCGTCGTGCCGCCGGAAACCTTCCGCCGGTCGCTGTGGCACGCCACGGCGCCGGCGGCGCCGGCGACGCCGCCGCTGGACGGCGACACAGGCTGCGACGTCGCGGTCGTCGGGGCCGGGTTCGCCGGGCTATCGGCGGCGCTGCACTTGGCCGAGCGCGGCGCCCGGGTGGTCGTGCTGGAGGCGCGCGAGCCCGGCTATGGCGCGTCCGGCCGCAGTGGCGGGCTGGTGGTGCCGGCGTTCGCGCGGCTCGACCCGGCCGCCGTCCGCGCCCGGCTGGGGGCCGAGCGCGGCGAACGCCTGGCCGGGCTGGTGGCTGAGTCGGCGAATGCGGTCTTCGCGCTGATCGAGCGCCACCGGATCGCCTGCGACGCGGCTCAGTCCGGATGGCTGCAGCCCGCCCACGCCGCCTCGAAGGTGGCGTGGCTCGCGGCGGTGCGCGACCAGTGGGCCGGGCTCGGCCATCCGGTGCGGCTGCTCGACCGCGCCGAGGCCGCGCGGCTAACCGGCTCGGACCGGTTCCACGGCGCCCTGTCGGACCCGACCGGCGGGCATCTGAATCCGCTGGCCTACGCGCGCGGTCTGGCGGCGAGCGCGCGGCGCCTGGGCGTCGCCGTCCACGGCGCGACGCCGGTCACCGCCGTTGCCCGCGGCAGCCGCTTGTGGCGTCTGGCGACCGCATCCGGGACGGTGACCGCGGACCGCGTGCTGCTGTGCACCAACGCCATGACCGGGGCGCTGGCGCCCGCGGTCTCGCGCGGCGTCGTGCCGCTGGACGTTTACCAGATGGCCACCGCCCCGCTCGATCCGGCGCGGCGGCGGGCGATCCTTCCGGAGGGTCACGCCGTCTCCGACACCAGGCGCAACCTGTTCTCGTACCACTTCGATGCCGACGGCCGGCTGATCACCGGCGGCATGGCGTCGATCCGGGCCGGCGCGCTGGCGCGGCTGCGCGCGCCGCTGGCGCGGCGGCTCGCCGCCATGCTGCCGGCCCTGGGCAACGTGACGTTCGACTTCGCCTGGCACGGCGTCGCGGCCCTGACCCCCGATCTGCTGCCGCGGCTGATCGAGCTCGGCCCCGGCTTCACCGCGGTGATCGGCTGCAACGGCCGTGGCATCGCCATGACGACGGCGCTGGGGCCGGTGCTGGCCGACCTGGCCGGCGGCGCCCGCGCGGACGACCTGCCGGTGCCGCTGACCCGGCCGCGGCCGATCCGCCTCTATCCCCTGGCCCGCCATCTGCCGGCGCTGTTGCTGCCGGTCGCCCGCTGGCGCGACCGGCTCGACTGAGCGCCATTAATCGCTGCTTCACGTGCCGGTGGCAGACTCCCCGCGCCGCCGTCGGTCCGCATGGGCCGCCGGTCCCATAGACCAGCAGCGCATGACCACATACTCCAGCCAGACAAGCGAGACCGGCGCGCCGCCTCGGGCGGACGCCCGCGGCACCTTGCAGGCGCTGGCGTCGCTAGTGTCGCTGGTCCGGATGCATCATTGGATCAAGAACGTCTTCGTGATGGCGCCGCTGTTCTTCAGCCCCGGGGTGATGAGCGGTGCCAACGCGCTCAAGGTCTGCGCCGGGGCGCTGTGCTTCTGCGCGGTCGCCAGCTGCGTCTATGTGGTCAACGACATAGCCGACCGCGCGTCCGACCGCAGCCACCCGAAAAAGCGCCGCCGACCGCTGGCGGCCGGCACGGTCACGGTGTTCGAGGCGTGGCTGCTGACGGCGCTGTTGGCGACCTCCGGGCTGGCCGCTGCCGTCGCGCTGTCGCCGCCGTTCGCGACGGTTCTGGCCATCTACCTGGTGCTCAACTTGGGCTATTCGTTCGGGCTCAAGCACGTCTCGATCCTCGACATCTTCATCGTTGCCGCCGGGTTCGTGCTGCGGGTCGACGCCGGGGCGCGGCTGATTGCGGTCGAGCCGAGCGTCTGGATCATCCTGTGCACCGGGTTCCTGGCCCTGTTCCTGACGATCGGCAAGCGCCGCGACGATCTGGTGAAGGACGTCGGCGACGGCCACCGGCCGAGCCTCAAGGGCTACACCAAGCAATATCTCGACATCGCCGCGACCATGGTCCTGGGAGCATTGCTGGTGTCCTACGCCATTTACACCACCGACGCCGGGGTGATTGCGCGGCTGGGCAGCGACCGGCTCTATTTGACGGTGCCGTTCGTGCTGGCCGGCATCCTGCGCTACTTGCAGATCATCCTGGTGGAGGAGCGCTCCGGCTCGCCGACCCGGATCGTGGTGAGCGACCGCTTCATGATCTTGACCATCGTCGGCTGGATCGCGACGGTCGCCGTGTTGATCTATCGATAATGCCGCCGGGAATGGGTTGCCGGTGAGAGGTTTCGACAGACAGACAGTGCGGCGCGCCGAATTTTTCGGCGTCATCTCGGTCACGCTGTTCGTCGGCGCCGTCGCGTTGGCCGGGGCCCATGTCGGCCTCGGCGCGGTGGTGTCGCGGATCGGCGAGCTGTCGGTTGGCGTGATCGCCGGCCTGCTGGCGCTGTCACTTGCAAACTATGCGCTGCGGATCGGCCGCTGGCACGCGTTCGGCCGGCACCTCGGTTTGGCGGTACCGTTGCGGCGCACGGCGCTGTACTACACCGCCGGGTTCACCATGACGACGACGCCGGGCAAGGTCGGCGAGGCGCTGCGCCTGTGGCTGCTGGACCGCTGCCACGGCTGCCACTACGCGCGCACCGCGCCGCTGCTGATCGGCGACCGCATCGGCGACGCCGCCGCGGTGCTGATCCTCTGCCTTGCCGGCATCGGCGCGTTCGCCGGCTATGCCTGGGCCACCGCCGCAGTCGCCGCGGCGGTGCTGCTGGCCGGCTTCCTGCTGGTCAAGTCGCGGCCGCTGCTGGCCCTGGTGGCGGCGTCGTACCGGACGGTCGGGCGATGGCCGCGGCTGTTCGCCGGGCTGCGGATCGCGCTCAGGCAGACCGCGCGGCTGTTCGATCCGCCCCTGTTCGCCCTGGCGCTGGCGCTGGGCGTCGCGGGGTGGCTCGCCGAATGCCTGGCGCTCTATTGGCTGCTGGCGGAGATCGGCGCCCCGATCGGCCTGCGGGCGGCGATTTTCGTGTTCGCCTTCTCCATGGTTGTGGGCGGGGCGTCGATGCTGCCCGGCGGGCTGGGCGGCACCGAGGTGACGATGTTCGCCCTGCTGGTCACCGCCGGGGTGCCCGCCGACAGCGCCCTGGCGGCGACCGCGATTATCCGGGCGACAACCCTGTGGTTCGCAGTAGGGCTGGGCTTCGCGGTTCTGCCGGCCGCCCTGCGCGCCGCCCGCGCCGCGACCGCCGACCGGCCGGAGCTGGAGGCGAAGGCATGATGTGGAAGGAGATGACGCTGACCGGCTGGGGCCGGTCGAGCCGCGCCACCGTGGCGGCCGGCCGGCCGGAGCGCGCGCGCGACCTGACGGCGCTGCTGGGCGACCACCACGCCCGCGGCGTGATCGCCTACGGCAGCGGCCGCAGCTATGGCGACGCGCCGCTCAACGATGGCGGCCAGGTGCTGCTGACCGGCCGGCTCAACCGACTGCTGTCGTTCGACGCCGACACCGGCGAGCTGGTCTGCGAGGCCGGCGTCACCTTCGCCGACCTGCAGCGCGTCTTCCTGCCACGCGGATTCTGCGTGCCGGTGACGCCAGGCACCGCGTTCGCCACCATCGGCGGCGCCGTCGCCAACGACGTCCACGGCAAGAACCACGACCGCGTCGGCAGCTTCGGCGACCACGTGCTTTGGCTCGACCTGGTGCTGGCGTCGGGCGCCGTGGAGCGGGTGTCGCCGGACCACCATCCCGAGCTGTTTGCCGCGACCATCGGCGGCGTCGGGCTGACCGGCGTCATCCTGCATGTCTGCTTTCGAATGATCCCCGTGCCGTCGCCCTGGCTGACCGTGCGCGAGCAGCGGATCGCCGATCTGGACGGTTTCTTCGACGCGTTCGAATCGGTCCGCGACGAAGCCGACTATTCCGTCGGCTGGATCGACGGCCTGGCGCGCGGGCGGCGGCTCGGGCGCGGCATCCTGGAGACCGCCGCGTTCGCCGACGGCGCCGTCCGTCCGGTCGCGGCGCGGCGGCCGCGGCGAGTGCCGGTCGACCTGCCCGGCATCGCCCTCAACCCGCTCAGCGTCGCCCTGTTCAACCGCCTGTATTACCGCCGTGTCCCGGCCCGCGGGCGCAGCCGCGCGGTGCCGGCGGAGCGGTTCTTCTATCCGCTCGACGGACTGCATGACTGGAACCGGATCTACGGCAAGCGCGGCTTCTACCAGTTCCAGTGCGTGATCCCCGACGACGCCGCACGCGCCGGCATCCGGCTCGCCCTGGAAGAGATCGGCGCGGCACGCTCGGCGTCGTTCCTGGCGGTGCTGAAGACCCTGGGCGGCGCCGGCCGCGGGCACCTGTCGTTTCCGATGCGCGGCTACACTCTGGCGCTCGATTTCCCGCGGCGGGACAAGGCCGGCGCGCTGCTTGTGCGGCTCGAGCGCATCGTCCTCGACCATGGCGGACGGGTCTATCTGGCCAAGGACGCGGTGCTGTCGGCGGACGGGTTCGCGGCGATGTATCCTGGTCTGGCCGACCTGCGCGCGGTGCTGGCGGAGGTCGATCCCGACCGCCGGTTCCAGTCCGACCTGGCGCGCCGGCTGGGCATCGCCGGGAGGGAGTCATGAGCGCCGCGACCTGGCTGGTGCTCGGCGCCTCGTCGCCGGTGGCGCGCGCCTTTGCGGCGGCGGCGGCGGCGGACGGGCACGGCGTCCTGCTGGCCGGCCGCGACCTGGACGACCTGGAGCGTACCGCCGGGGACATCGCCATCCGCCACGGCGTCGCCGCCGAGGCGGTGGCCTTCGACGCCACCGACTACGACAGCCACGGCGACATCATCGCGTCCTGCCGCGCCAAGGCTGCGGGCACGCTCAACCTGTTCCTCGCCTTCGCCATGATGCCCGAACAGGCGGACATGGAGGGCGACTTCGCGCTGGCGCGGGCCACCATCGAGGCGACCTACGTCGGCGCGGCGTCGGTGCTGTCGGCCGCCGTGCCGATGCTGGAGGCGCAGGGGCGCGGGCACGTCGTCGTGCTCGGCTCGGTGGCGGGCGACCGCGGGCGGCTTAAGAACTACGTCTACGGCTCGGCCAAGGCGGGGCTGCACACGTTCGTCCAGGGCTTGCGGGCGCGGCTGTCGAGCGCCGGGGTCTCGGTGACCACGGTCAAGCCCGGCTTCATCGACACAGGCATGACCTGGGGCCAGCCGGGGCTGTTCCTGGTCGCCTCGCCGGAGGCATGCGCCCGCGCCTGCCTGCGCTATGCCGAGCGTGGCGCCGACGTGCGCTACTTCCCGTGGTTCTGGTGGGGCATCATGGCGATCATCAAGGCCATCCCCGAACGCATCTTCAAGCGCCTGTCGATCTGACATCGGCTTTCGCCGCGTCTGGCTGTTGAATATTCCGGCCGGCGCGGTCAGGGTAGGCGCCGCCCGGCGCCTCCGCGATCCACGTTCGGCGCGGCGGGCGAGCGGCACCCTGGCACCGTCGGACCATGACCGAGACACCGATCATCGCCGCGCGCGGGCTGACCAAGCGCTACGGCCGGCTGGAGGCCGTCAAGGGCATCGCGTTCACCGTGGAGCGCGCCCGCTGCGTCGGCTTGCTGGGCCCCAACGGCGCCGGCAAGACCACGACCATGCGGATGATCATGGGCCTGTCCACGGTGACCGCCGGCGAGCTGACCGTGTTCGGCGCGCCGGTGCAGGCGATGAGCCGGGCGGTGAAGGCGAAGATCGGCCTGGTGCCGCAGGACAACAACCTGGATCCCGACATCACGGTGCGCGAGAACCTGGAGGTCTATGGCCGCTATTTCGGCCTGCCGGCCAGTGTCGTGGGTGACCGCGTGCCGCGCCTGCTGGAGTTCATGCAGCTGGCCGACAGGGCCGAGGCGAAGGTCATGCAACTGTCGGGCGGCATGCAGCGCCGGCTGGTCATCGCTCGTGCCCTGATCGCCGATTCAGAGCTGGTGATCCTCGACGAGCCGACCACCGGGCTCGACCCGCAGGCCCGGGTGCTGATCTGGAAGCAGCTCATGGAGCTGAAGAAGCGCGGCAAGACGCTGCTGCTGACGACTCACTACATGGACGAGGCGCAGCGCCTGTGCGACCGCATCATCGTCATCGACAACGGCGAGATCCTAGACCAGGGCACGCCGCAGGAGCTGATCGACCGGCACGTCAAGGGCCACGTGTTCGAAGTGCAGAAGCCGCTGCCCGCGGGCTTCGTCGACGGCCGCTGGGACAACGAGGATGTCGGCGACGCGATGCTGTATTACGTGCAGTCGCCGGGCGACATCCTGGCCGACCTGCCCGAGGACGCCGTCTACCTGCACCGCCAGGCCAACCTGGAGGACGTCTTTCTGCGGCTGACCGGCCGCCAGCTGAGGGAACCGTGATGCTCGCGTCGCCGCTCGCCAACGCCTACTCCATGGCCGTCACGTGGCGGCAGTATCTGGTGTGGCGCAAGCTGATCTGGTCGTCGCTGGCGACCAACGTCGCCAACCCGCTGGTGATGCTGTTCGCCTTCGGCTTCGGGCTGGGGCGGTTCATCGACACGATCGACGGGATCGACTACCTGGCCTTCGTCGTGCCGGGGATGATCGCCTATTCGGCGATGTTCGCCGCCAGCTTCGAGACCACGATCGGGTCGTTCACCCGCTTCCACATGCTGCGCAACTGGCACGCGGTGCTGGCGACGCCGGTGACGCTGCGCGAGCTGCTGTTCGGCGAGGTTCTGTGGGCGGCGTTGAAGGCGATGCTGTCGGCGCTGTGCGTGTTCGTCATCGGCTCGCTGTGGGGCGGCGTTCCGTCGATCGGCGGTGCGCTGATCGCGCTGCCGATCGTGTTCGTCGCGTCGGTCGGCTTCGCCTGCTATGGCCTGGTCGCGACGTCGCTGGCCAAGGGCTACGAGTTCTTCAGCTATTTCTTCACCTTCTGGATCACGCCGATGTTCGTCTTTTCCGGCGTGTTCTTCGACATCGACCGGTTCCCGGTGGTGGTTCAGGCGGCCGCCTGGGTGCTGCCGCTGACCCACCTGGTCGCCGTCATCCGGCCACTGTCGACGGGCGTGGCCCTGGACCCGGCCTGGGCCCTGGTGCACATCGGCTACACCCTGGCGCTGACCGCCGCCGCCTTCGCGCTGGCCTATTGGCGGGTGCGCAAGCGGATGTTCGATTGAGGGATGGGGCCGTGAAATCGGTCGCGACCGAGCCCCGATCGGGCTCGGCCGATCGCCGTCTCAGGCCGCCGTGCGGCCATGCGCCAATGATCACGCGGAGCGGTAGCGCCCGACCCGAAGGGGCCGATCGGCATTCTTGAATCCAATGTCCGCTTTCGGATCGCCAGCCAGACAAAGGGACGAGGCGACCGGTTTGGCCGCTTCTAATCAGAGCCCAACATTGAATGAAGATCGAATGCAGCCGTAGGTTGGCCATCCGACAAAGCTTGACCTAGGTTGTAGCTATCGGCTCAAATTCTCGCCGAATGCTGGAATTCCTAGCTTACTGTATCAGTGTAGGTAATCCTCTTTATCGGCCGCCGGAACCGTCGGGCACGTGGCGAGCTGCCGACTTCGATGCCCGTTCAAAGAGAGCCTGTCTTCATGCCATCGACACCGGCGCAGATGATCAGCGTCATCCGCTTTAACATCAGTGAATTGAAGGCTCGAAACGCACATCACGATTTCGAGCATCTTTGTCGGCATTTGGCCCGATTGAGAGTCTACAGCAACGTGTTGCCGGCCACCGGGCCGGTGGGCGCGGGCGGAGATGCCGGTCGCGACTTCGAAACGTTCAAAACCTCGTCGGCATGGCCGCTCACTGCTGGCTCGACGTTCGCGGAACGATCGTCAGGCTCGCGCAAGGTTGC